>JAYELI010000020.1 GCA_034717435.1 Candidatus Omnitrophota bacterium | reverse complement strand
GTATTCCCGAAGGGCGACCGAAGGATCTCCCATAAAACCGTGTTTTCTGAGATTCTTCGGCCTTCGGCCTCAGAATGACCTTT
Source organism: Candidatus Omnitrophota bacterium (assembly GCA_034717435.1). NCBI lineage: Bacteria > Pseudomonadati > Candidatus Omnitrophota > Candidatus Omnitrophota bacterium. The sequence goes on along the minus strand of JAYELI010000020.1, from coordinate 42,330 downwards.
TTAGCGTTATTATTTTTAATTTCGGTTAAGGTGCGCACTTTTAATTCGTAGATAACAAAACCACGGATTATGCTTGACACTAAAAGAAAAGAGCTATATACTGAAATCGTGATAAAAAAACTGTTTATTCTTTTTCTTTTTTGTTGCTTTTGTTATTCCGCCTCTGCCCAACAGTCAGATACCACCCCCGTTAGATTGACCACTCTTTCCCAAATTAAAGGAATGGTTTCTGTCGGAAAATTCGGCACAAAAAAAGAGCTTGTTATCTTAACCACTGCCGGGCGAAAAAACTACTCTCTGAGCGGTGAGATTATCGAGAAAGAGATAAGGCCGAAGAAAAACCTGGAGAAAAAGATAATTTCCCTGACCGGTATCGAATCATCGTTTAATATCGAAGTTAGCGATACAGAAACCACATTTGATGAAAACGGCAGGTCTTTGAGCCGGAAAACAACTATATTCAAATATAAGGCTTTTGAGGTTGTATCTATTGAGGAAATAAAAAGCGCTGATAAAGAGATCCATGTCCCGTATCTTGTTGTGCAAGACGGATCTTCGACAACTGCGCTCTCCCAACAGGCCCTTTCTCAAACCTTGAATCTAGCTAAAATAAACCTGCGCAGGATTAAAGGAATGGTTGTGTCCTGTACCTTAAGCGTAAAAACACCTGTTTCAACCCTGGAGATAGAATATAAGACAAAAAAGGACGATAAATACCGCCTTATTCTTATCCTCCCTAATGACACCAGGGTAATCAAGGTTGTTGATGGCAACCCTATGCAGCTCATGTTGACAGCAATTAAGAAAGGCGACAGAGTAGACATGTGGTATGAACAAAGGGGGGACCAAAACTTTGCCCGCATGATCACAATCTTAGATAAGAACTAATAACCATATAACATCTGACACTAAATATCCTTAGGGGTAACCAAACATCAACAACGATGCGGTAATCCCCTTTTTTTGTTTTTAATTGTCGCCCAGTCAACCAGACCGGACGACTGGCAGACCGGACGACTGGCAGACTAATATGAACATATCAAAACTCTCTGTAAACAGGCCGGTTACCGCGATAATGGTTTTTACTGCGGTTCTGCTTTTAGGGTTTATCTCCTGGAGCAAACTCCCCCAGGAGCTGTTTCCCTCCATCACTTACCCCCAGATCACCGTAGTCACCTCCTATGAAAACGCCGCCCCGGAAGAAATAGAAAGCCTGATCACCAAAATTATCGAAGAGGCGACCGGCACGGTCAATAACGTCAAAAGAATCAGTTCAATCTCTAAAGAAGGTCTGTCCCTGGTAATCGTTGAATTCAACTGGGGAACAAATATGGACTTTGCCGCCTTAAACGTGCGGGAAAAAATTGACCTGATCAAAGAACGGCTTCCCCGCGAAGCAGAAGAGCCGATTGTAATGAAGTATAATCCTTTTGACCTGCCGATTATGAACCTGGCCGTAACCGGGCCAATGCCTTCTCTGGAACTGCGGGAGACTTGCCGGAAATACATCAAAGAAGCGATTGAAAAGGCTGAGGGTGTAGCCTCGGTAATCATCAGCGGCGGGGCTGAACGGGAAATCGTGGTTGAAATCGACCAGCCCCGGCTGCGGGCGTCGCAGATTTCAATCATCTCCATCGTAGACAGCCTGAAAAAAGCCAACCTTAACTATCCGGCCGGAACAATAAAAGAAAGCTTCTACGAATACCTGATCCGGACAATGGGCGAATACCAGGATATCAGCGAAATCCAGGAAACACCCACCGCGCTTGACCTGCCTGAAGAGGAAGCCGAAACAACCAAAGAAAAGGAAGAAAAGGAAAAGAAAGGCCGGCGGCTGGTATATATTAAAGACGTTGCTCTGGTCCACGATACAGTAAAGGAAAAAACGAGCATCTCCCGCTACAACGGAAAAGACAGCATCTCCCTGGTGATCAGGAAGCAGTCCGGCACTAACACTATGAACGTGGTTAAAAAAGTAAAGACCGAAATCCAAAAACTGCTCTCTGAGAAACTCCCCCCGGGTATTAAGATCGAGGTAACTTACGACCAGTCTCAATTTATCCGGGCGGCAATCGCTAATGTGCGCAATGCAGCGATCCAGGGAGGAATACTGGCTTTCTTCGTCCTTCTGTTTTTCCTGCGTCAGGTGCGTTCCTCAGTAGTAATTACTGTCTCGATGCCAATTTCGATCATGGCCACTTTTTGCCTGATGTATTTCAACAAGATAAACCTCAACATGATGTCCTTAGGCGGCCTTGCCCTTGGGGTAGGAATGCTTGTTGATAATGCGGTCGTAGTAATTGAAAACATCTTTCGGCACCGTCAAATGGACAAGGGCCTGTCCCAGGCCTGTATTGACGGGGCAGGCGAAATGACCGGCCCGATTATCGGCTCAACCCTGACTACTGTAGCGGTATTTATACCGTTTGCCTTTGTAACCGGAATTGCCGGACAGATATTTAAACAGCTTTCGATGACCATAACCTTTTCTTTATTGATGTCCATAGTTATCGCTATTTCTCTGGTGCCTGTGTTGATTTCTTTGGGCCGGCGCCAATTCCGTTCGTCGTCGTTGCCGGGAGCAAAAGGGACGAAGCAATCTCGTTTTTTGAGATTGCTTCGTCCCTTCCCCTCGCTTCGCTCGGGACTTCGCGGAATTCGCAATGACAGTAAAGGGCTATTGAATAAATGGACCGAGGATTACGGCGATTTTATCTCCGGCCTGCTCTCCGGCAAATTGTTTATTATTGCAGTGGTCTTTGCAGCCTTTTTAATAAGCCTGGTGATATTGGCTAAACAGGAGCGCCGGTTTTTGCCCAGCGTTGACCAACGGCAATTTATTGTCAAGGTGGATATGGCTCCGGGAACCCGCTTAAGCGTCACCAACCAGGTGGCAACCAAGATTGAGCAGCTGCTTCTTAAGCTTAAAGAAATCAAAAACGTAACCATAAATATCGGTTCGAGCGAAGAAAAGGCTTCAGCAGAAGCAACCCTGCAGACCATGGGCTCGCACCAAGCCCAGGTCATGGTTAACCTGAAAAAGCTGTCCTTTAAGAAAGGGATGCGGCTTTCAACCGAAGAGGTGATCCAGTATCTCAAAAATAATCTCCGGCACCAGGATCTGCAAGGCGGCCAGATCGAATACATTGCCCAGGAATCATCATTAAGCACTACTTTAGAAGAAGGGGCGCCGATCGTCGTGGAAGTCAGCGGCCCAAATCTTGAACGCCTGACCGACATCTCCAAGGCAGTTCAACAAAAGATATGCAAAATAAAAGGGGTATACGGGGTTAAGAACAGCCTTGTCTTATCCAGCCCGGAAACAAAACTTCATATCATCAAAGACCGGGCCTCGCTTTACGGGCTTTCGGTGCGGGACATTGCGCTTACTGCCCAGGTTGCGCTTAAGGGCTATGTGGCTACAAAATTTAAGGAAAAAGACGGGGAAGAAATAGATATCCGCGTCCGTCTGCGGCCCGAAGACCGCAGTGACATGAGTATGTTAAGAAGGCTGTTGATCCATTCACCTCTGGCAATGAACATACCTCTTTCAGAGGTCGCCTACCTGACCAAGGGTACCGGACCCACTGAAATCAGGCGGGTCGGCCAACAGCGAACAATATTGGTTACTGCCAATATATTTAACCGGCCTTTAGGCAAGGTAACTAACGAAATCAGCGCAGTATTAGATTCAACCAGAGAAAAATTTCCTTTTTTTAAACAGGATTACTCCTTTCGCTTTGCCGGGGAACAACAAAAAATGTCAGAGTCGTTTCAGAGCCTGGCATTTGCTTTAATCCTGGCTTTTGTTCTGGTTTATATGATTATGGCTGCGGAGTTTGAATCACTCTGGCAGCCGTTTATTATAATGTTTACTGTCCCCCTTTCCCTGATCGGCGTAAGTCTTATTCTTTTTATTACCCGCACTCCTCTTAGCGTGGTTGCCTACCTGGGCATAATTATGCTTGGCGGGATCGTGGTTAACAACGGAATAGTACTAATTGATTTTATCAACCGGATGAGAAAACAAGGCCACGAGCCAAAAGAGGCGGTAATCCTGGCCAGCAAGACCCGGCTCAGGCCAATATTGATGACCTCTCTCACAACCGTCTTAGGCCTCACTCCTTTAGCCCTGGGCATCGGAGAAGGCGCAGAACTGCGCGCGCCTTTAGCCCTGACCGTAATCGGCGGCTTAACCTCGGCTACTTTTTTAACCCTGGTGATAATTCCTGCTCTGTATCTAACTGTGGCTGAACGGATAAAACCAAAACTCACCGAAGAAAAACCCGAGGAGGTTAAGCCTGAGGTTGAGGCTAAGCCTGAGATTAAATCTGAGGCCAAAATTGAGGCTAAGCCTGAAGTCAAACCTAAGCCTGAACCGCCGCCCCAGACAGAGGAATTAAATCTGCGGCAAACAGAAGTCTTAGAAAAACTAAAAACCATCAACAAAATAACCCGCAAGCAGTATGCCGGATTGTTTAACGTCTCTACCCCCACGGCAGCGCGCGACCTGAAACAACTGCTGGACAAAAAACTTTTACAAGCCCACGGACCATTGGGACCGGGGCGGTGGTATGAGATTAGTCAGCCGGTCAGCCGGTCCACCGGTCAACCAGTCAAAGGAAAAAATAAAGATGAAAATAAAAAGGTTTGAAGATTTAACTGTCTGGCAAGAAACAAGGAAGCGATAACCCTAGACCGGACGACCGGCAGACTAACATGAATTTACCTCAATTATCCGTAAGACGACCTACCGCAATATCGATGTTTTTTGTCGGCATAGTGCTGATCGGCGTAATTGCCTTTAAGCTTTTGCCGGTAGAAATGATGCCTAACACCAGCTTCGGTGATATCACGATTAATATTAATGTGCGCGGCGGGATTCCGGCTTCAGAGGTTGAGAAACGCATCAGCCGGCCGGTTGAAGAAGCAGTAGGCACGGTCACTCACCTTAAAAACATCCTCTCCATATCCAAAGAGGGAAATGCCACGATCATCCTGGAGTTCGAACCAGGCACGAATATGGATTTTGCCGCCCTGGAGGTGCGGGAAAAATTCAACCGGATCAGAAACAAGCTCCCTCGGGAAATCGAAAAACCGGTAATCGCCAAATACGAATATATGGACGTACCGATAATGATCCTGGCGATAACCAGCAATATCCGTACTCCGGAAGACCTGCGTAAGATAGTTGACGAAAAAATAAAAAGCCGTATCCAGAGGATCGAAGGGGTTGCCCGGGCTGAAGTCAGCGGCGGAAGAGAAGGAAAAATCCTGATTGAAATAGACCAGCATAAACTCCGGGCTTATTCCCTGTCAATAAATCAGATAGTAGACACCATCAATCTCAATAATGTCAACCTCCTCTCCGGAGAAATAAAAAGGCAGAAGGATAAATACCTGGTGCGGACAATCGGTGAGCTTAAGTCTCTATCCGAGATCGAAAACTTAGCAATTGCTACGACCGAACAAGGTTCGGTAATCAGGCTTAAGGACATCGGCAATGTTCTTGATTCTTATTTAGAACCAACTGCCTTTGCCCGGGTAAATACCCAGCCGGTAGTTTCTATTTATATCCAGAAGGAATCCACCGCCAATACAGTCAAGATATCCCAGTTGATCGACGAAGAAATAAAATCCTTAAAGCAAAGCCTGCCCCGGGATACAAAGGTTACTTCAACTTTTAATCAGGCCGCCTACATCCAGAGTGCAGTAAACCGGGTTAAAATCTCTCTGGGCTACGGCGCAATTCTGGCAACATTGGTTCTTCTGCTTTTCTTAAGAAACCTCCGGTCAGTGTTTATTATTACCGCGACTATTCCTATTTCTCTTTTGCTTACCTTCAGCCTGATGTTCTTCGGAAAGATTACCCTGAATGTAATGAGCTTATCCGGCCTGGCCCTGGGTATCGGGATGCTCCTGGATAATTCAATTGTTGTTTTAGAAAATATCTTCAAAAAAAGACAACCCTCAGCTGGCCAGCCAGCCGGCCAGCCTGATGAAAAAAACACGGCAATTACCGGAGCCAATGAAATGCTTCTGGCAATCGTTGCTTCAACAATGACCACCCTGGTCGTCTTTCTGCCGCTGGTTTTTATCAACCCTGAAATCAAAATGCTTTACAGCGGAATTGCCCTGACAATCACTTTTTCTCTTCTTGCCTCTTTATTGGCTTCCTTAGCCTTTGTGCCGATGTTAACGGCAAAGATGAAGATAAAAAAACCCCGGTCTCCTAAAATAACCGAAACACTCTCTGCCTCCCCTCTTCCAAAGATCCCTTTTAAAAAACGCTTTAATCTTTACCAGCGGCTTGCCGGTTTTGGTTTAAACCTCCGCTATCTGGTTATCATCCTGATCATCTGCAGTTTTGTCTATATATTTCAGGAATCGCAGAAATTAGAAAGGGAGTTCATCGGTGTGGCTGAACAAAATAAGTTTACCATCTTCGTGCAGCTGCCCACAGGAACAAGGCTGGAAATCTCCGATAAAATTGTCTCCCAGGTGGAAAAAATCGCCGCCAGCCGGCCCGAGATAAAAACAGTTACTGCCAAGGTTGAGCCTTGGTCAAGCAAGGTATACGTGGAACTCTTACCTTTAGATAAACGAAAAATTTCTACCGCCGAGGTAATTGGAAAACTAAGGCCCCTTACTGATAAGATTGAAACAGCGTTCATCTACTACGAGGAACCCGAAGAGGTCGGCACAAAGGAAGTCCTCCTGGAGATCTATGGATATAACTATGAAGTATTAAAAAGCCTGGCGATGCAGATAGCGCAGGGAATACAGCCAATCCCTAAGTTTACTGATGTCAAAATCAGGATGCGGCAAGGCCGGCCGGAGATGCGCCTGAATGTTGACAAAAAACAAGCGGCCTTTTTTGGCCTATCGGTAGAAGACATTGCCCTCGGCCTTCATACCCAGATGCGCGGCCTGGTGGCCACGCACTACCGGGGAACCAGCCAGCCGCTGATCCGGCTTAAGCGGGAAACCAGCCAAACGGCCATACCCGTCTCTACCCCGGAACAGCAATGTTCCGAAGAGATTGAGACAATCGTGCGCTTAGAAGAAGAACACCGTAAGACATTTCAAGACCTGCGCCGGCTCAGCATACTTACCCCTGACAAAGAACAAATTTATTTATCGCAGTTGGCTGATTTTGAATATGACCTCGGCCCGAGCGAAATCTGGCGAAAAAATAAATCACGCATGGTCCAGGTCAGCGCCAACACCGGAGGTACGGCCCTGGGCACTGCTGCCGGCAAGGTGAAGCTTGCGCTTTCAAAATTAAAACTTCCCAAAGATTATTTCTGGCAATTCGGCGGTAATTATGATAAAATGATTAAAAATCAGAAAGAGTTAAGCTTTGCGCTTTTGTTGAGCATAATTCTGGTGTATATGATTCTGGCCGGTCTTTTCGAATCATTCAGTCAGCCGTTTATTATATTGTTTTCTGTACCGCTGGCAGCAGTAGGCGCAATAACTGCCCTGCGGATAACCGGCAAACCCGTAGGTACAGGCGTCCTGATCGGCGCAATTATGTTAGCCGGTATAGTTGTTAATAACGCAATTATGCTGATTGACCGGATTAATTTTTTAATCCGCAGGCGCGGTTCTTACGTCAGCAAAACCGGAGTGCGCCAGGCAATAATCGCTGCTTCCCGCGACAGACTAAGGCCGATACTAATGACTTCCTTGACTACCATCTTGGGGCTTTTACCAATGGCCATGGACAGGAGTGAATCTTCAAACCTCTGGTCGCCCCTGGCTATTACGGTAATCGGAGGTTTAAGCGTGTCAACGATTTTAACTCTTTTTGTCATTCCTAGTATTTATCTTGTATTTGAAGATATAAGAAAGTAACGAGGAAAAAGATTATGAAAATCAAAAAATCATGGTTAATCATTATTATATTTCTCGTATTTTGGATACTGTTTATTGCCTGGGGCGTTGTTAAAACCACCTCCATCCGCCTGCCCGGGCAAAAGTCATTATCTAAAGCTTCTACGCCAACAAAATCCTCCCGGCTGTCAACTGAAAAAACATCTTTCGAAGAAATACCTAAACCGCTTGAACAACCGGAAGCCCGCCCTATCCTGGTCAGGGCGCTGAAGGTCATGCCGATAAGCTTTTCTGACGTTCTGCCGGTAATGGGAACTGTTAAAGGCGAGCGGGAAATCGAGCTCAGGTTTGAAATAAACGGAGTCATAAAAACTATCCATTTCCGCGAAGGAGCAAAAATAAAAAAGGGAGATCTTATCGTCAGCCTAAATCCCGAAGATGCTCAGCTCAAATTAGAATACGCTAAAAGCAAACTTGCTTCTTCCCGGGCTGCCTATCGCTCCAGCCTGAAAAAATTAGAGGTCCAGCAAAAGCTTTATGAAGCTGGAGCAATCATTAAAGCACGGTTGGAAGAAATAGAACTAGAGTGTGAAAGCGCTAAATTTCAATCAGAAACAATCAAGGCCGAACAGGAATTAGCCGAGAATGAGCTGAAAAAAACCAGCCTTTACGCATTAATGGACGCGCTGATGGGCCCGCGCGAGGCCGAAGAAGGAGAATTTGTTACTCCTCAGGACAAGGTTGGCTCGCTTTTAGAAACAAAGAATGTGCTTATTGAGGTAGGTATAGTCGAAAGGGATATCCACAAGATAAAGCTGGGCCAAAAAGCAAAAGTCTTTGTGGATGCCTATCCCGATACTGCTTTTAACGGAAAAATTGATAATATTTTTCCAATAGTGGAAGGAAGAAGCCGGACCCTGACCGCCAAAATAAAAGTTAATAACACGAAGGGACTGCTGCTGCCTGGAATGTTTTGCCGCGCCGAAGTTGTGATCATTGAATTGTCCGATGCCCTGATAATCCCTTCGGCAAGTTTAATAATCACCGGCTCGGAAACAATGATGGTGCCGGTTATCCCGGCAGAGTCCTTCAAGGTAAATGAAAACGAGGTAAAGACCGGTAAGGTAAGGCTGTCCCGGGTAACCAGGGGTTATGCCACCAGCGACTATGTACAGATTGTTGAGGGGTTGAAGGTAAATGACCTGGTAGTAATCGAGGCCCGGGGAGAATTACAGGATGGGTCTCTGGTGCAGATCACCGCGATCGAGGAAATAGGTTTTTAAAATAATTGGGGTTTTTTTGGCGCCAGGCAGCCAGGTTTTGAAGCTGTCTTTGGCGCTGGCATTCCTGCCGCGAACAGACTTTTTGATTTTTTTTATGTTTGTTAGGCAGGAATTTTCTTTTGCAGATAGGACATATTTTATCTTCCGGCATCCAGCACTACTACATCATCTATTCTGATGTCCTTTTTCTTTTTTCTTCCGCTGACAGGTTTTATGTCAGCGGCCGATATCCTGGAGTGGACCTCGAGTATTTCAAGCTTACCGATCTCCCTGCCGCTGCGGTAAACCGTCATCGGCATCCCGGCCTCTACCCCGTCTTTTTGCCCAAGGTCAATAACCACAAATTCGTATTCCTTGTTTACTGTCAGCACCCGGCCTTGTGGAAAATTCGCTTCAACCCCTGTTGAATCAGCTGATTCAGATTCAGCGCTACCAGAAGATAGGGCTGCTTTAATTATTATCGGGGATAACTCGACAATATTCTCTGATACATCTACCCCGGCTGATTTTTTCGTCAACCGGACGTTGGCTGCTTTGTTTTGCTTCAGTTTATCATCCAGTATTGCAACCCTGTTTTCTAACGAACCCAACACCAGCCTCAACCCCTCTATTTCATCCAGTTTTTCTTTAAGCGATGAATTTAATTCAGCTATTTTATCTGCTAACCGGCTTTTATCTGCCTCTTTCTTTGCCAGTCTGTTGTCTGTCAGAGTAAGCCTGCGTTCTAACCCGGCATTTTGCCTGGTTAAATCATTCATCCGGTTCTGCAGATATTTATTTTCTGCCTTTTCCCTGTCTAGTTTCTCAACAACCTTAAGCCTGTTCTTTTTCTCTCTGGCCAGCTCCTGGCCCAGGATATCGGAAACCTCAAGCATTTCCTCAGCTTTCTCTTCTGTTTCCCGGCGTTCCCCAACCACGGTCCGAAGATCTGCCTTTAGATCCGCTTTTTCAGCAGTTAATTTTTTTGTTTCCAGTTCCTGTTGGCAAAATTTCTGCTCCAGCCTCGTTACCTGCAGCCTTAAAGAGGCTCTTTCTTTCAGCACCCGGCCGAAAAACAGATCTGACTTCATCCGTTCTGTTTTTCCCTCTAAAGCCATCTTTTCTTTGGCCAGGTTGGTTAACTCTGTATTCAGCTTATCCTTCTCGGAAACCAGCATTTTATGTCTTTGCTCAAGCTCGCTGTACTGACGGTTGGCCTGCTCAAACCTCTCAGCCGTCTCCTGCAGCTTTAGCTTAAATTTGGAAATTGCCCTGCCGGATTCCTCTATTTTCGCAGTCAGCCGGAGATTTTCCCCGGTCAAGGTCTGTTTCGTTTCCAGATATCTTTGATACGTGGCCTGCTCTAAAAAAAAGGACTTGGCCGCAACAATAACGCTCAACGCGCAGACCAAGACCATTACTAAAAGGATGGTTTTTGTTGTCCGTTTATCCATTACAATAATATTTTAACCTTACGGGAAAATAAAGTCAAGCCCAAACTTTTCTTTTGGTATTTTTTTGGGTTACTTTCTTGGAGGGGTAAAGGTTAACGATGATGTCATCGGGCTGAAACCACAGTTTTATTTCTCGTTCCGCTTCTTTTTCGCTGGTAGAAGAGTGGATCACATTTTCATAAACCCCTTTGGTTGTTATTCTTCCGTAAGCTCCGCGAATAGAGACGCTGTCGGCCTCTTCAGGATTGGTGGAACCGGCTATCTCTCTCACCTTTCTGATTGCATCTTTCCCATAATAGACAAGGGCCATTATTTTTTTCTTGTGATATGCCCCCCGAATATATTTAATCAGTTCTTCGTAGAAAGGTTTTTCCTTAAGCTGGAAGTAATGTTGTTCGGCAAGCTGCCGGCTTACCCGAACTATTTTGGCAGCGATAATATCCATTTTGGTTTCAGAAAGCCGGGTTAATATATTACCGGTAAGGGATTTTTTGAGACCATCCGGTTTTATTAATACTAATGTCTGCTGCATCATAAAAACTCCTTCAATACATTAAAACCTAAGCGGTAAGGTCATAAGTTGTAAGTTTTAAATCATAAAACCTATGACCTATGACTTAATGTGTGGTATTTAGTATTTTTATTTTTTTGTAAGTATATCCACAATCCTGTTCAAGTCTTCTGATGAATAATATTCTATTTCTATTCTTCCTTTTTTGCGGCCGGCCTTGATGTTTACTTTGGTAGCCATAACCCGCTGAAGCCTTTCTTCTATCTCAATGATTTGGGGAGATTTTTTAACCGTGTTTTTGACCGCGGCTCTTTTTTTTACTGCAACTTCTATTTCCCTTACTGAAAGACCGTGAAGGATTATATTTTTGCAGGCTTCTATTTGCAAGCGGGGGCTGGCCAAAGAAAGTATAGCCAGGCCGTGGCCAACAGTAATCCTTCCCTGAGCCAGAGAATCCTGGACAGGCTGGGGTAGCTTCAGTAAGCGCAGGGTATTAGCGACCGAAGACCGGTCTTTGCTAAGCGCAGCTGCCAGTTCATCCTGAGAAAGGCCAAATTCATTTATTAATCTTTTATAGGCTTTTGCCCGCTCTATTGAATTCAGGTCTTGCCTCTGGATATTTTCAATCAAAGAAAGTTCCAGGCTTTCAACGTCGGAAACATTCCTGACCGCAACCGGGATCTCTTCAAGCCCGGCAGCCTGCGCTGCCTTAATTCTTCTTTCTCCGCAGATTAATTCATAACCTTCCGAAGTTTTTCTAACCAACACCGGTTGGATAATGCCTTTTTCTTTGATTGAGGCAATTAATTGATTCATTTTTCCCTGGTCAAATTCCTGGCGGGGCTGATATTTGTTGGTGGCTATTTGGTTAATTTTAACGCGGGTGATTTGTTCTGCCGGGGAAGCTTTTTGTGTCTCGATTTTTTCCGGGATTAAGGCGTTTAACCCTCTTCCCAAACCCCCTTTTTTCATGTTAAACCTCCGTATTGTTTGCATTCATAAAATCAGCTTCCCAACCTACAGCCTTTAGTTTTATTCACTTATTGTTTCAGGTTGCAAGCTTCTATCTCCTGCTGTTGTATCTTCTTTAACCACCTGGCGTTGTAAAAACTCCTGGGCAAGTTCCCGATATGCTATAGCGCCCTTGGATGTTCTATCATAAAGCAATATCGGCTTGCCAAAACTCGGAGCCTCGGAAAGCCGCACGCTACGGGGAATCACTGTTTGATAGGCCTTGCCTTTAAAAAAACTCCTCACCTCATCAATCACCTGCTGACAAAGGTTGGTTCGAAAATCAGCCATGGTTAAAACCGCGCCTTCTATCTCTAAGCGCGGATTGAGGTTGGTTTTTATAAGTTCTATGGTATTAAGCAGTTGGCTCAACCCTTCTAAAGCGTAATATTCGCACTGAATTGGCATAAGAACAGAATCAGCGGCATTTATTGCGTTTACAGTAAGCAGACCCAGGGACGGCGGAGAATCAATAAAAATATAATCATACATTGGTTTAACCTGGTCTATAGCAACCCCTAACACAAACTCCCGTTTCTGGATGTGTACTAATTCTATTTCTGCTCCGCTAAGGTCAAATTTAGATGGTATTAAGCTCAGGTTACTTATGGGGGTATTAAGAATTATGTCTTTAATTGAGGTGTGCAAACTTAATAACGCTTCGTAAATACTTGTTTTTACAGAGGTTTTGTCAATTCCTAACCCACTGGTAGCATTGCTCTGGGGGTCTATATCGATTAAAAGTACTGATTTAGCCTGCTCAGCCAGATAAGCAGCCAAATTTACAGCAGTAGTGGTTTTGCCGGTACCGCCTTTTTGGTTACATATTGTTATAACCTTAGCCATATAAGCCCCAGCGAAAAAACACCTACGCTGTATCCCTGTTTATTTCAACACGTTACAAAATTGTTTATCGTGAAACAATTTTTTCCCTTCTGACATTGCAAGTACCGGCTTCTCCTCGTCATTGCGAGCAATCGTCCTTCCTCGTCATTGCGAGCGATCGTCCTTCATCGTCATTGCGAGCGATCGTCCTTCATCGTCATTGCGAGCGATCGTCCTTCATCGTCATTGCGAGTGATCGTCCTTCATCGTCATTGCGAGGAGCCCTTGACATCTTTGATGTCAAGGACGACGAAGCAATCTCAAAGTTCGCCGTATAAGTCTTTAAACTCCGCATTCAGGCTTTTGATCAAATCTATCTTTTTTCGCCTAGAGCCTGCTTTAATTTGTTTCTCGCGTAAAATCGCATTTTCTATATCATCAAATACTTCATAATAAACCAGTTTATTAATCTTGTATTTCTTGGTAAATCCCTCTATTGTCTTTTGTTTGTGTTCATAAGCCCTCTTTTGCAACTCGCTGGTAACACCGGCATAGATAACCGTGTCTGTTTTATTCGTCATTAAATAAAAATATCCTTGTTGCCGAATCATTTTCGCCCCTTTTGTCATTCATTGGAAGAAACCCTAAATTTTCGGAGCGACCGACGTAATCTCCTTAAATGAGATTGCTTCGACTGGCTCCGCCAGCCTCGCAATGACGAAAGTAAAAACCTACGGCCTGTAACTTGTAATTTGTAACCTACAACCCCAGCGAAAAAACACCTACGCTGTATCCCTTTTTATTTCAACACGTTACAAAATTGTTTATCGTGAAACAATTTTTTCCCTTCTGACATTGCAAGTACCGGCTTCTCCTCGTCATTGCGAGCGATCGTCCTTCATCGTCATTGCGAGCGATCGTCCTTCATCGTCATTGCAAGTGATCGTCCTTCATCGTCATTGCGAGCGATCGTCCTTCATCGTCATTGCGAGGAGCCCTTGACATCTTTGATGTCAAGGACGACGAAGCAATCTCAAAGTTCGCCGTATAAGTCTTTAAACTCCGCATTCACGCTTTTGATCAAATCTATCTTTTTTCGCCTAGAGCCTGCTTTAATTTGTTTCTCGCGTAAAATCGCATTTTCTATATCATCAAATACTTCATAATAAACCAGTTTATTAATCTTGTATTTCTTGGTAAATCCCTCTATTGTCTTTTGTTTGTGTTCATAAGCCCTCTTTTGCAACTCGCTGGTAACACCGGCATAGATAACCGTGTCTGTTTTATTCGTCATTAAATAAAAATATCCTTGTTGCCGAATCATTTTCGCCCCTTTTGTCATTCATTGGAAGAAACCCTAAATTTTCGGAGCGACCGACGTAATCTCCTTAAATGAGATTGCTTCGACTGGCTCCGCCAGCCTCGCAATGACGAAAGTAAAAACCTACGGCCTGTAACTTGTAATTTGTAACCTACAACCCCAGCGAAAAAACACCTACGCTGTATCCCTGTTTATTTCAACACGTTACAAAATTGTTTATCGTGAAACAATTTTTTCAAAATGTTTCAGTTAGAATATTTTCACGTAAAACATTATTTCTTCAGGGTTGCTCTTACTTTTGTCTGTTTGATACCCTTCATGTTAAACAGCCCCTTATTCCCCTCAGCCAATATCTCTATTTTTGCTTCATCACGAGGTACACCTAGTTTAGCCAGGGCTATCTTAATCGCCTCTTCAGTGGTCCTACCTTCTGCTTCTACGCGTGTCAATGGCTTCTCGTTCATTTAAGCACCTGCTTTGGCGGTTTAACTTTAGTAATCAATAGTTGCTGTATAGACGTAAACACATTAAAAGCAAACCAGTATAACACCACCCCTGACGGAAATTTCGCAAATATCCAAATTAAAAACAAGGGCATCATCCACATCATCATCTTTGCTTGTTGTGTGTCAGCGCCTGTCTTACCTAAGCCGGTTACTTTTTGCTGGACAAGCGTGCTTACACCCATTAATATCGGCAGGACATAATAAGGGTCTTTGACCGAAAGATCCGTAATCCACCATACAAATGGAGCACCCCTCAGCGTGATAGCGTTATACAGTACAACGTAAAGCGCTATGAACACAGGCATCTGCAACAACAAAGGCAGACACCCACCCCGGCAGCCAGCCAAAGGATTAACCCCTGTTTTTCTGTAAAGCTCCATGGTTTCTTTGTTCAGTTTCTGGGGATTATCTTTATATTTCCCCTTTAAAGCGTCCAACTCAGGCTGAACAACCTTCATATCCTCCTGCATTTTTCTCATTGCTTCAAAGCTTCGATGGGTCAAAGGATAAAAAATTATCTTGGTAGCAAAGGCTAATAATATTATGGCATAACCATAGTTATGCGTCCACTGATAAAAAATATTCAGGACAACGGCGAGTAATCTGGCAATCGGCCCGAAAAACCCATAGTCAATTATCTCTTCCAGGCCTATGTTTAAGGCTTTAAGTTTTTTTTCGTGCTTAGGACCAAGATAAAACCCGACATTATAGGTTTGTTCCGGCTTGCTAACGCCTTCCAGGGCTATACTGCACTGCCCTTGTTCATCTTTTTCTATTATTGCTGCTCCTGTAGCCTCAAACGGGATCAGGGCGGCTATGAAATATTTATCCTGCAGGCTGATCCAGGATATGTCTCCCTTATACCTGCGCGTAACAAACTGAGACCTTTCATCCCGGCCATACTTTTCCCTTTTTATTATTGGTGGCACACCGGGATCCTGTTGGATACGCACTACAGGCCCCTTATAAACCCTTCTGACTTCTTTTGTGTCCGGCTGGGTAATGCCTGGCCCATATTTTATCAAAAAGACTTTGTCTTTTAATGTTTGGCCATGCTCTCTGTCTATTGTAAGGCCTAAATCAAAAACATAGGAGTCATAAGAAAAGGTGTACCGTTTGGTTATTTTGAAACCTTTGTTATTTAGATAAACAAACTTGATCGAGCCAGATTTGTTGCTATCATTTAAAAGTAGTAACTTCTTGTCTGGCTTATAGATAGCTAAGTTTATCCCTGAAAGATCTTTCCTGCCCGGGAACACTACGGTCAGGGGATAATCCTGGTTTTCGCGAGAAATTAAAGAAACAAGCTCCACTCCATCATACTTTTTTAATTGGAAGCTCTTGATCCTGGCACCGCTGGTAGTAAACACCAGCTTGAACAAGCCGGTTTCTACAACCACATCCTTAGCGCCTGAAGGCATGGGTTTTTGGGCAGAAGGTTCGAGGCTGGAAAGTTCAGCGCCGGGTTCGATTTGTTGCGAAACCAGGCCGGTTTGTTCTGCCGGGGATTGACTGTGATAGTTTTTGGCTGTGATATGCTGAAAAGTGATAATTATTAAAATTGAAAGTACAACAGCCAAAATTACTCTTTTTTCCATAATGCGCTAAATTTTACTCCACCGGGTCATAGCCGCCTTTGCTCAACGGGTGGCATTTTAATATCCGTTTTAAGCTGACTATCAAACCCTTAGATGCGCCTTTTTTCGCTATGCTCTCCATGGCATAAGCAGAACAGGTAGGATAAAAACGGCAGGTCGGTATCTTCAGTGGCGACAGATAGTTACGATAAAGACTAATAAGAAAAATCAGTATTTTCTTCACGATCTTCTTTGTGGCGGTGCTTCCTTTAACTGGAAAGCTTTACCCGTGCCTTACGCCGGCGCCTTCGGAGTATCGCCCGGCCGGCCGGGCTGGCCATCCGCTTGCGGAAACCATGGGTTGTTTTGCGTCGGCGCTTAGATGGTTGATAGGTCTGTTTCATAACTTGTTAAATATAACATAAAAGGATACAGCGGTCAAGAAAAAACAAAACTTTTTCTTGCTTTGTTAAAAAATAAGATGTATTATATACTAGATTTTCTAAAATTGGTTTGTAAGCGGTTTATTTATTGGGCAAAACAGGCTGTGGATAACTTGTGAATAATTTCTCTTTCTTGCATCAACGCACGTGCCGAATAAAATCTTTCCGTCATAACACCCTGCAAGTCAATTAGTTATAAAATGGCGCTATTTTCTCAACCAGCGGAGCAGGCTGTTAACATACACAAGGAAATCAAAATGGTTGAAAACACCGATAACGGCAACGATCTCTGGTTAAAAACGTTAAAAATAATCAAACGGGATTTAAATAACCAAAGTTTTCAAACATGGTTTAGCCCCACCACTTTGATTTCAAGTACAGAAAAATTAGTTAAGGTAGCTGTCCCGAATAAATTTTTCAAAGACTGGTTAATAGAGCACTACCGGCCGTTAATCAAAAAAGCCCTGGGGGTTAACGCGAATAAAAAAATAAATGTAGAGTTTGTTGTTCAGCCCCCGGAAAAAAAACCAACGTTTTCCCAAAAACAAAAAACCCCAACCCAGCAAAAACGCTTAAATCACAGGTATTCTTTTGATAACTTCGTAGTCGGCTCCGGCAATCGTTTTGCTCATGCCGCCTCCATGGCCGTGGCCCAATCGCCGGCCAGGGCCTACAATCCCTTGTTTATCTACGGCAGCGTGGGGTTAGGCAAAACCCATCTCCTGCAGGCTATTTCCGGCTGCGTAACGGAAAACAACAAAGATGGCCATGTGGTCTATATTTCCAGCGAGCGGTTCACCAACCAACTGATCAGTGCTATCCAAAATAAAACCACCCTGAGGTTCCGGCAAAAATACAGGACTGTGGATGTTCTCCTGATAGATGATATTCATTTTATTGCCGGCAAGGAAAGCACCCAGGAAGAGTTTTTCCACACATTTAATACGCTTTACGACGCCCATAAACAAATAGTTCTTTCCAGCGACCGGCCGCCGAAAGAGATACCGGGCCTGGAGGAAAGGCTGGTTTCGAGGTTTGAGTGGGGTTTGATAACGGATATCCAACCCCCGGATCTTGAAACACGAATCGCTATTTTGAAAAAGAAACTTGAAAGAGAAACAGCGGCCGTCCCTGATGATGTTATTTTTTTTATTGCCAGTAAAATAAAATCAAACATCCGGGAGTTAGAGGGGGCGTTGATCAGGGTGGTTGCTTACGCCTCGCTTTTGGGAGAAAAAATCAATACCCAGTTGGCCCAGCAGGTATTAAAAAACACCCTGGACGAGGAAGCCAAAAAAATAACCATCGAGTTGATACAAAAAAGGGTTGCTGAGTATTTTGATGTTCGGATATCTGATATGCGGGCTAAAAAAAGAAGCAGGGTTGTTGTTTATCCGCGCCAAATAGCGATGTATCTGGTTAGAGAGTTAACCGACCACTCCCTGCCCGAGATAGGAGAGTTTTTCGGGGGAAGAGACCACACCACTATTTTATACGCCCACAATAAAATAAAAAAGGGTTTAAAAAACAATCAAAAGTTAGAACATTTATTAGGCGTGTTATCCCGCAGTATAAAAAATTGAGTTTGTGGATAGGTAAACGGTTTTGTTTGTTTGTTTTTTTGTGTTATTTAGTTGGGTTGTTTGGGGTTGTGTTTTTATCCACATATTCACAACCAAGACTACTACTACGATTTTTTTAAATAGTAAAATATATTAATAGAAGAGGGGGTTTAATGAAAATAAGAGCGCCTAAAGAAAAACTACAAACAGCGGTTCAAAAGGTATCTAATACAATAACCCAAAAAAACACACTACCAATACTATCCAATATTTTAATAGAGGCCAAAAACAACAAAATTCACATGGTTGGCACCGACTTAGAGATAACCACTTCCCACACCGTACCGACCGAGGTTTTAGAAGAAGGCGGTATTACTATGCCTGCTAAAAAAATAGGCGACATCATAAAAGAATTACCCAATAACGATGTGGTTATTTCAACCCAAAAAAACAACAACGTGGTGATAACCTGTGAAAAAGCGTTTTTTAAAATAATGGGTCTGCCTAAAGAGGATTTTCCTGAATTACCAAAAACAGAGACAAAAGATCCGTTAACCATGAAACAAAACACCCTAAAAACACTATTAAACAGAACATCATTTGCTGTTTCCAAAGATGAAACAAGGTATGTTTTAAGTGGAATATTGTTTGTTTTAAAAGACAACCAACTTCGTTTAGTGGCCACTGACGGCAGGAGGTTGGCTTTGGTTCAAAAACAAATTTCCAACCCCGGTAAAGTAAAAAAAGAAGCGATAATCCCCTCTAAAACCATCAGCGAACTTAACCGGGCGCTAAAAGAGGAGGGTGAGGTAACGATGTTTTTCAATCAAAATCAGATTGTTTTTAAACTCGAAGACACCGTTATTGTTTCCAGGCTAATAGACGGCCACTTTCCCGCTTATGAACAAATAATCCCCTCGGTGGTTGAGCAAAAACTAGGGGTAAAAAGGGAAGATTTTTTGGGGGCGATAAAAAGGACCGGTCTTTTGGCGTCACCCAATTCCCGGATTGTGAGGTTGGAGTTATTTAGAGACAAGGTTTTGGCTTCTAATCAAGCGCCAGAGATAGGAGAGGCCAGGGAGGAGTTGGCTGCATTTTATAAAGGAAAACAAATGGTTGTGGGGTTTAACCCGGGCTATTTAATAGATGTTTTAAAAAGAATAGAGCAAGACGAAGTGGTGTTGGAGTTGGCCGGTCCCGAGAAACCAGGGGTGATAAGGGTTGGCGATGAGTATCTTTATGTGCTTATGCCGATGCAGTTAAGCTAAAAACACACATGGTTAAACTCAGACTGTGTCGCAGTGTAGTGGTTGCCTGATTTATCAGGCACAGCATAGAGCGCCCAATAAACTGGGCAACTACAATATATTGTGTATCAAGAAGTGTTATTTAAAAATTAAAACTGCACAGTTTAAAGTTTAAAACTGCACACTCCCTAAGTCCTTAATCTTGTTCTTTTTAAGATAGGTGTCATCCTGAGGGAGCGTAAGCGACCGAAGGAAGTCCTGAGTATTCCCGAAGGGCGACCGAAGGATCTCCCATAAAACCGTGTTTTCTGAGATTCTTCGGCCTTCGGCCTCAGAATGACCTTTTTAGCGTTATTATTTTTAATTTCGGTTAAGGTGTGCACTTTTAAAACTTAAATCGTCTAAAATGAATTACGACACAATCTGAACTTAACAATTTATTATATGAAAACCCAACCAGAACAGATCGGCAAAACCGTTAACAGGATTATAAAAAACATATCCTTGCCCAAAAGGTCTATCGGGGGCCGTGTTTTACAACTATGGCCGGAAGTAGCTGGTAGAAAAATAGGCCGGCACACAAGGCCTGCGGGGGTAAAGAACGGCCGTTTGACCATTAACGTGGACGGGTCTGTTTGGTTGTATGAGTTAACCCAGAGGCACAGAAAAAGGTTATTAAAAAAACTTCAAAAAAGAATGGGCAATGAGGCTTTGGCCGAGATACGATTTAAAATAGGAGATACGCGGTGGTAAAATACGACGCCATGACCATCCATGTTTTAAAGGGCATAGAGGCGGTCAGGAAAAGACCGGCTATGTATATCGGGGATACTGCCCAGACGGGCCTACATCATCTGGTGGAGGAAATAGTAGATAACAGTATTGACGAAGCAATGGCTGGCCATTGCGACAAAATCGATGTTATTGTCCACAGAAATGGCGCTATTACGGTTGCCGACAACGGAAGGGGAATTCCGGTAGACCTTCACAAGACCCAAAAAAAACCGGCAGTAGAGGTGGTAATGACCACCCTGCACGCTGGAGGCAAGTTCGATCATCGCACATACAAGGTTGCCGGCGGATTGCATGGTGTGGGGGTTAGCGTGGTTAACGCGCTTTCGGAATGGTTGGAAGTCCAGGTGAGGAGAGACGGGAAGGTATATCACCAGAAGTATAAAAGAGGCCAGACCGCTTCCAAACTCGCGGTTATCGGTAAGAGCAAAAAAACAGGAACCACTGTTACGTTTAAACCCGACGGAACTATTTTTGAGAACACCGAATATAGTTTTGATCTTATTTCCGATAGGCTCAGGGAGTTGGCGTTCTTAAATAAGGGTTTGGAGATTACGGTTAAAGATGAAAGAACAGACAGAGAGCACGCCTTTAGTTATAAAAACGGCATAGCTTCTTTTGTGGAGCACCTTAATAAAAACAAAACGCCGGTTCATAAAAAGGTAATTTCTCTTGAGAAGGAAAAAGACAGCATCTATGTCGAGCTTGCTATGCAGTATAATGACGGCTACGCTGAAAATGTTTTTGCTTATGCCAACAATATCCATACTATCGACGGCGGTACCCACCTAAGCGGGTTCAGGTCCGCTCTTACCAGAACAGCAAAACAGTATGCCAAAAACAAGGGTTTTCTTAAGGGAGGAGAAAGCGGGCTTTCGGGCGAAGATATCAGAGAGGGGTTGACAGCGGTGTTGAATGTTAAGCTTCCCGATCCTCAATTTGAGGGCCAGACCAAAGCCAAGTTGGGCAATAGCGAGGTTCAGGGGGCGGTAGAGGCGGTGGTTAATGAATCTCTGGGTGCGTTTTTTGAAGAAAATCCTCCGGTAGCCAGACGCATAATCGAAAAAAGTGTTACTGCCAGCCGGGCAAGGGAAGCAGCCAGAAAGGCAAGGGAGCTTACCAGGCGCAAAAGCGCGCTTGGCGGAGGAGGCCTGCCGGGTAAATTAGCAGATTGTTCCGAAAAAGACCCCAGCCTTTGTGAGCTTTATCTGGTAGAAGGGGACTCGGCTGCCGGCTCGAGCAAACAGGGCCGCGACCGCCGCTTTCAGGCAATTTTACCGTTAAGAGGAAAAATTTTAAATGTTGAAAAGGCAAGACTTGATAAGGTGTTAAGCAATAATGAGATCCGGACAATAATTACCGCATTGGGCACCGGTGTGGGCGAGGATGATTTTAATATTGAAAAACGGCGGTATGATAAAATAATTATTATGTGCGACGCGGATGTTGACGGCGCCCATATTAAGACACTGCTTTTAACCTTTTTTTACCGGCAGATGCCTGAGTTAATAAAACAGGGCCATGTGTATCTTGCTCAACCTCCGCTATATCGGATAAAGAAAGGCAAACGTGAGGAATATATTTGGACCGAGGAAGAAGTATCGAACACGCTTTTGGAAATGGGGGCGGAAGGCTTAACGCTTGTCGGGGCTAAGGATAAGCGGGAATTTACCAATTCTCAATTTAAGACCATACTCGATCTTTTGGTTGAAATGGTAAAAATAGCAGAGGCTATTGGTAGAAAGGGAGTAAAATTTGAAACCTATTACCAATTTATACACCCTAAGACCAAAAAACTACCTGTTTATAAGATAAAAGTGGAGGGTAAAGACCATTTTCTTTACGACAGCAAACAGCTGGCTAATTTGGCTGGCACAGATAAAGAAGAAGAGCTTGATATAGTAGAGTTTTTTGAACATCTTGAACTGCAAAAGGTTGTGGAAAAGCTGGGGAAACTGGGGATGAACATAGTTGAATATGGCAATTCAGACAAGCCCGTATATTATCTGGTTAATGGGGCCAAAAAAACCAAGGTGTCCATTTTGGGCCTTAAGCACCTGCTTTTGACCGTTAAAAAACTTGGTAAAGAAGGTATGGTTGTCCAGAGGTATAAAGGTTTGGGGGAGATGAATCCGGAACAACTCTGGGAGACCACTATGGACCCCAGCCGTCGGACCACGGTGAAGGTAACACTGGAAGACGTTGTAGAGGCAGATGAAATGTTTACTGTTTTAATGGGCGACCAGGTCGAGCCCCGGCGTCAGTTCATTGAGAAGCATGCGCTGGAAGTGAAGAATTTGGACATCTAATACACAGACGAGCACAGATGAGAAGGGTGGAAGGTAGAGAGAAAAGATAAAAATATTTGTACATAGAGGAGCGGAGCGGCGAATGTACACCAAGGGCGAGAAGATAATCTCCAGATATATAGAAGATGAAGTAAAAGACTCATATATTGATTATGCTATGAGCGTGATCGTTGGCCGGGCTTTGCCGGATGCCAGAGACGGGTTAAAGCCCGTTCACCGGAGGATTCTTTACAGCATGAAAGACCTGGGCCTTGAGCATAGCAAGCCATATAAAAAGTGTGCCAGGATTACCGGTGAGACGCTTGGCAAATATCATCCGCATGGCGATACAGCGGTTTATGACGCCCTGGTCAGAATGGTCCAGAAATTTTCATTAAGATACCCGCTGATCGACGGGCAAGGCAATTTTGGAAGCGTTGACGGCGATTCCGCGGCAGCTATGCGTTATACCGAGGCACGCCTGGCCTCCATTACCGGCGAAATGCTGACCGACATTGACAAAAATACAGTGGATTTTGCGCCTAATTTTGACGGTTCCCTCAACGAACCCACGGTCCTGCCGGCCAGGATCCCCAACCTGTTGATAAACGGCTCTTCGGGAATAGCTGTGGGCATGGCGACCAATGTTCCTCCTCACAACCTAAAAGAAACGATTAGCGGAATAATCAAGGTGATAGATGATCCGGAAGTTTCTTTGGGGTCATTGATGCAGTCTATCCCTGGGCCGGATTTTCCTACCGGCGGGATTATCTGCGGCCGGGAAGGGATTAAAAAGGCCTATCAGACCGGCAAAGGACTTATCCAGCTCCGGGCAAGGGCATTGATAGAAACCCAGAAAAAAAGCGGCAAGGAGTCAATAATAGTTACCGAACTGCCATATCAGGTAAACAAGGCCAACCTAATAGAGTCCATAGCCCGGCTTATTGAGGCAAAAAAAATAGAGGGAATTGCTGATTTAAGGGATGAATCGGACCGGGACGGAATGAGAATGGTTGTGGAGCTGCGCCGGGGCCAAAATGCGCAGATTGTTTTAAATCAATTGTATAAACATACCCAGATGCAGGTTACTTATGGGATAATTATGCTTGCCCTGGTCCATAACCGGCCCAGACTGCTGTCGTTAAAGCAGTTGATCTCGTCTTTTATCGAACACAGGGAGTTGGTGATAACCCGGCGCACGATTTTTGAGCTGGAGAAAGCCAAACACAGAGCGCATATATTGGAGGGCCTTAAGATAGCGCTCCGCTGCCTTGATAAAATAATCAAGGCCATAAGGTCTTCTAAAACAGTAGAAATAGCCAAAGAAAAGCTGATAAAAGATTTTTCATTAAGCGAGATCCAGGCAAAGGCGATTTTGGAGATGCAGCTTCAGCGGTTGACCGGCCTGGAAAGAGAAAAAATAGAAAAAGAATACCTTGATGTGATCAAAAAAATAGAGCTCTATGAGTCTATTTTAAAAAGCAGAAAAAAGGTCCTGGCCATTATTAAAGAAGAACTGCTGGATATCAAAAAAAGATTTGGGGACGAAAGATGCACCGAGATAGTAAAAAGAGTTGAAGAGCTCGACATAGAAGACCTGATTGCCGAGGAAGACGTGGTTATTCCAATAACCCATTCCGGCTATATAAAAAGGGTGCCTCTTACGACCTATAAAGTTCAAAGGCGCGGAGGCCGGGGGGTAAGCGGCGCGGATATAAAAGAAGAAGACTTTATCGAAGACCTGTTTATAGCCGCGACCCATGACCACATCCTTTTCTTTACCGATAAAGGAAAGATTTATTGGCTCAAGGTTCATGAGATCCCGGCTGCAAGCCGGCTGGCTAAAGGCAGGGCTGTTATTAACCTGTTAAGCCTTTCAGCGGGGGAAAACATAACTTCATTTATTCCGGTTAAGGAATTTGACGATAAGCATTTTTTGGTTATGGCTACCAGGAACGGCCTGATAAAAAAAGTAAATCTTTCCGCCTTTAGCCATCCCAGGAAGAACGGGATAATGGCCATTAACTTAGAAAAGAGCGACCGTTTAATAAGCGCCGGCCTGACTGACGGGAAAAAAGAAATACTTCTGGTTACCAAAGAAGGGCGTGCTATTCGCTTTAAAGAAAGCCTGATCAGGTCAATGGGCCGTTCAGCCCGCGGGGTTAAGGGGGTAAGGCTGGGTAAGAAGGATGAGGTTATCGGCATGGAGATAGTAGAGCCCAAAGCCACTTTGTTCACGATAACAACTAATGGTTATGGCAAGCGGACATTCCTGTCTCAATATAGATTAATTGGCAGGGGCGGTAAAGGTGTTATAAATATTAAAACAAGCAAAAAGAACGGAACAGTAGCCGGCGTTGAAACAGTGGTTGATGATGATCAGTTAATGGTTATTACCGAGAGCGGCATGGTGGTGAGGTGCGCCAGCCGGGGTATTAGGGTTATGGGCAGGAATACGCAGGGGGTAAAAATTATTTCTTTGAAAAGCAAAGATAAGGTGGTTTCTATTGCAAAAATAGTAACCAAGGAGGGGGAAGAATAATAGAAGACAGAAGCACATATCCTAACGGGCACGACCAGCTCAAAGCTCATATTCTAACGGGCACAAACAACTCAAAGCCCAAGAGCCGAGGATACGAACTCATAGACCATACTGCTGATATCGGAATCAAAGCGTACGGGAAAAATTTGAAGAAATTGTTTGTTAACGCTGCCTGCGGGATGTTTGGAATCCTGGCGGATCTAAAAAATGTTCGCAAAGAGAAAGAGGTTGAGATAAAATTAGAGGCTCCCGACGTTGAGGAGCTTTTTTTGTTATGGCTGGGCGAACTTCTCTATCAACTTAACGGCAAGGGAATAATCCTTAAAGAGTTTTTGATCGAAGAGTTGACCGGAAAGAGGCTTGTTGCCCGGGTGACAGGAGAGAAGTTGAACCTAAAAAGACACTGTTTAAAAACAGAGATCAAAGCAGTAACCTATCATGGGCTTAAGGTGCGAAAAATTAAAGACGCATGGCAGGCAGAGGTGATATTTGACGTATGATATGCGGAGATCAGAAGCCAGAAGACAAAAAACAGAAAGGTGAACAATGAAGGAAGGGTGGAAGGGGCCGTTAGAAAAAATAGATGATTATCGCTGGCGCATACCCAAGAGCTATCAGCCGGGGATGCGTGTGCCGGGAATGGTTTATGCCGATGAGAAGCTGTTAAAAGACATCGAGAAAGAGCAGTCCCTTAACCAGGTAGCCAACGTAGCGGTCCTGCCGGGAATAGTCAAACATTCCCTGGCAATGCCTGATATTCATTGGGGGTATGGTTTTTGCATTGGCGGAGTAGCGGCTACGGACATTGAGGCCGGCGGAGTAATTTCACCGGGAGGGGTTGGTTTTGACATCAATTGCGGTGTGAGGCTGATGCGCACTGATTTGGAATTGGCTGAAGTGCAAGCCCGGCTTACAGAATTGGTTAACGGCCTTTTTGCCAATGTCCCCTGCGGAGTAGGGGTGGGCGGTAAGATAAAAACCGCCGGTAAAGACGAGGAGAACCTTTTGATAAAGGGCGCCCGTTGGGCTGTGGAAAGAGGGTGTGGCTGGAAGGAGGATCTGGAGGTGACTGAAGAATGTGGGGCATTAAAAGGCGCAGATCCCTCTAAGCTTTCAGAAAGGGCGTTAGAAAGAGGCAGGAACCAGGCAGGAACCCTTGGTTCGGGGAATCACTTTGTAGAAATACAAGTAATCGATGAGATATATGATGAGCGGATATGCTCTCAGCTTAATTTAGCCAGGGGATTGATAACAGTTATGATTCATTCCGGTTCAAGGGGCCTGGGATATCAGGTCTGCGATGATTATGCTAAAAGCATGGTCAGATCCCTGTCTAAATATAATATTAGTGTTCCTGACCGCCAGCTTGCCTGCGTGCCGGTGAATTCTCCTGAAGGCAAGTCGTATATCGGGGCTATGGCTTGCGCGGCCAATTATGCCTGGGCAAACAGGCAGTGCCTTATGCATTTAACCAGGAAAGTATTTGAAAGAATTTTTAATAAAGGCCCTAAAAAATTAGGCATGGATCTTATTTACGATGTTGCTCATAATATTGCCAAATTCGAAAGGCACAAAATTAACGGGAAGGAAAAACTTCTTTGTGTTCATAGAAAAGGCGCGACCCGGGCTTTTCCGGCAGGCCATCGGGATATTCCGCCGGCATATAAAGAAATAGGCCAGCCGGTAATTATTCCCGGTGATATGGGTAGGAACTCCTATCTTTTAGTGGGCACCGAGAAGGCAATGGAGGAGACATTCGGAACAGTATGCCACGGCGCGGGCAGAGTTATGAGCCGGACAGCAGCGGTCAGGTCTATTAAAAGCTGGGTGTTGGAAAAGGAGCTGAAAGATAAAGGGATTGTTGTCCGTGCCAAGGGAAGAGCTACCCTGGCAGAAGAAGCGCCCCAGGCATATAAAAACATAAATGATGTAGTGAATGTGGTTCATAAAGCCGGTATTGGCAAAAAGGTTTGCCGAATGAGGCCGTTAGGGGTGATAAAAGGCTGATGTTGGATATAAAATTTATCAAAGAAAACGAACAAATAGTAAACAAGTCTTTAAAAGACCGGGGAATAAAAATTGGTATAGATATCCTGTTGGATTTGTACGAGAAGAGAAAAACTTTATTGATCAAGGCGGAGGATCTTAAATACAAAAAGAACCTGGCTTCAGCAGAGATAGCCAATCTTGTTAGGGAGAAAAAGGATAGCCGGGCCAAAATAGACTCAATGAAGGTCATTTCCCAAAAAATAAAGGGCATAGATAAGAAAGTAGGAGAACTTGGGCAGAAAATCCGAGAAATTAGCCTTACAATCCCAAATATACCTCATCCTTCAGTACCTGTGGGCTCTGAGCCTGCAGCCAACAAGATAGTCAGGCAACACAAGGATTTACCAAAGCTTAAGTTTGAGCCAAGGACCCATCTGGAAATAGGAGAAGCACTGGGAATCATGGATTTTGGCCGGGCCAGCAAACTGGTGGGTTCTCATTTTAGCCTGTTTAAAGGCCAGGGTGCAAAACTGGAAAGGGCGCTGATAAATTTTATGCTTGATTTGCACACCAGAAAGCATAACTATGTTGAGATCTGGCCGCCCTCTCTTGTTAACCGCAGCTCAATGACCGGCACAGGACAATTGCCGAAATTAGAAGAAGATATGTATCGGTTAAAAGATGAGGATTATTTCCTGGTACCGACAGCTGAGGTTCCGTTGACTAACATTCACCAGAATGAAATCTTAAAAGAGGATGATTTGCCTATTTATTATACTGCTTATACCCCTTGTTTTAGACGGGAGGCCGGTTCTTACGGAAAAGAAACCAAAGGCCTGGTTAGGGTCCATCAGTTTGACAAGGTAGAGTTGGTAAAGTTTGTAAGGCCCGAGAGTTCTTCCGACGAATTAGAATCCCTGCTTAAGGATGCGCAGAAGGTGTTAGAGCTCCTGGAGCTTCCCTATCGCGTTGTGCTTCTTCCCACCCGGGGCATTAGCTTTGCGGCTGCTAAGTGCTATGACTTAGAGGTATGGGCCCCGGGCATCAAGCGCTGGCTGGAGGTATCCAGCTGTTCTATGTTTAACGATTTTCAGGCCCGGCGCGCAAATATAAAGTATAAACCCAAGACCGGCGCTAAACCGCAGTACGTTCATACGCTTAATGGGTCAGGTGTTGCCTTGGCCAGAACAGTGGCGGCGCTGCTGGAGAACTTTCAACAGCGCGATGGAAACGTTAAGCTGCCTAAGGCCCTTGTGCCGTATATGGATGGCCGGAATAAGATAGAATGAAAAAAATATTAAGGTTTTTGCTGGGGTTGCTGGCCATACCCATAGCAGCAGTTGCCTCCAGGTCTTTATACGGCCAGTTAGCCCTGGTCAGCGATCTTGGGCAGGATCAACTTTATTTTTTAGGCGGGGTAGGGGGTTATTTAATAATCCATTCCCTGTTTTATAAACCGTCTTATTTTTATGTTGTGGGTCACGAACTAACCCACGTCATATTTACCTGGTTTTGCGGGGGTAAAGTCCGGTCTTTCCGGGCGATGCCCGAAGGCGGAGAAGTAACTACTACAAAATCGAATTTTTTTATAGTTCTCGGACCTTATTTTTTTCCGTTTTATACGGTCCTGGTTTGTTGTGTGTATCTTGGCGCCTTTCTTTTTTTCGGGGCCTATGAATATGTCAGTCAGTTTATATTTTTGGTCGGGTTTAGCTGGGCGTTTCACGTGGTATTTACCGCGCACTTTATAAAAATGAAACAGCCCGACATCCTGAGGTTCGGGACGCTGTTTTCTATCAGCGTGATTTATATTATTAACCTGGCTATCCTGGTTTTTATTTTAAGTTTGCTTTTTGCAGAGGTCAGTTTTCTGGAGTTTGTCAAGGACAGCTCCCGCCAGACCTTGAATTTTTATCAATACCTGGTTACAGGTTTATTATTGTAAATTGACATGGCGGCAAGCCCGTAGTAGAATGTTTTAGCTGGAGGAATGGCAGAGTGGTTGAATGCGGCGGTCTTGAAAACCGTTGAGGCCGTAAGGCCTCCAGGGGTTCGAATCCTCTTTCCTCCGCCTTGCCCTGTTTCATGTTTCATAGGAATTGATTAAAAAAAAGATGCACAAGATGTTTTATGGAGAGGTGCCTGAGCTGGCTGAAAGGAGCCGCCTGCTAAGCGGTTGATCTGATTTAAACCGGATCCCCGGGTTCGAATCCCGGTCTCTCCGCCAATA
Source organism: Candidatus Omnitrophota bacterium (assembly GCA_034717435.1). Taxonomy (NCBI): domain Bacteria; kingdom Pseudomonadati; phylum Candidatus Omnitrophota; species Candidatus Omnitrophota bacterium. The sequence goes on along the minus strand of JAYELI010000020.1, from coordinate 12,931 downwards.
AATTACCTCATCCTTCGATAAATTCAGGATTCCGTAACTTATCTGGCTTCGCAGAGATTAACCAATAAAATAAGGGAGGTGGGTAATATGAAAACCAAGAAACTTTTTATTTTAACAGCAGTTGTATCTTTGGTTTTTTCATTGTTGTCAGCGGATTATTTATGTGCCGGCGAGAATGAAAAAATTAAACAGTGGATCGACGAATTAGCCGATTCCCAAAAAAGAGTAGTTGCCAAAAAACATCTTATCCAAGCCGGTCAGAGGGCAGCGTCTGAATTAACAGGCGCTTTAAAAGATGATTATCTCAAGACATCAGTATTAATCAGCGTCATTCAAATAATCAAAGAGAATGAGATCAGGGAGGCAGCTCCGGTTCTCAGAGAGTTGACAAGCAGTTCCAGGGTGCGGATCCGGCTGGAGTCGATCAGGGCTTTAGGCGCAATGGAGGTTCATGATTCAGCTGATATTTTTAAAGCGGCACTAAAAGACGTTAATGCCAACATAAGGATCGCAGCTTTGTCTTCCTTGACCGAGATAAGAGACCAGAGCGCTGTTCCTGATTTCATCGCGTCTCTTTCAGATCTATCCGCAGGCGTCCGGCTGAAGGCAGCAGAGGCGTTGTCAATAATGAGTGATAAATCAGCCATTCCGGACTTGATTGCAAGATTAAACGACGTAAACAGCAGCGTGGTTATCCAGGCGATCGAGGCGTTGTCCCGTTTCAAGGATAAAGAAGTCGTGGCTGTGCTGGTGGCGAAATTAGACACAACAAACATAAAAATAAAAGTAAAGACGATTGAGGCCTTGGCTAGGATCAAAGACAAGTCTGTCTTAAACCTGCTTGAGCCGATGCTGAAAGATGAATTTAGCGATGTGCGGACGGTCGCAAAGGCTGCTATTAAGAGTATTGAGGAGTAAGCACTGAAGAGTGATGAAGAAGATTCCGAACCCCTTCGGGGTCCGGAATCCAATTCGGACTTATAATTTACGAAAACTCGAAGAGTTTTCGTAAATTATGTCCTCATTGGAGAGATGCGAGAGTCTGGTTGATCCGGCTCGCCTCGAAAGCGAGTAGTCTTGAAAAAGGCTCGGGGGTTCAAATCCCTCTCTCTCCGCCATGAACCACTCACAAAAAATTTCTTACGAAATTTTTGCTCGGGTTCATGCCACATACCTGAGCAAAGCGAATGGTATGTGGCAAGCATATGCTTTTTGGTGCCATGAAAATAGTGCCTGTAACTCAGTTGGATAGAGTACCTGGCTACGAACCAGGGTGTCGGGGGTTCAAGTCCCTCCAGGCACGCCAATGAAATCATTCCGAAGTTTCGGGATATGTTCGAATTAGCACCGACAATTTGCCATTAGGACAAATTGTCGGTGCTTTCTAAGGGTTTACTAAGTGAGCAAGATAGATAATATATATATGGACGAGGCGCTGAAGGAAGCCGGAAGGGCTTTTAAAAAAGACGAAGTTCCAATAGGCGCCGTTATAGTTTATAACAGAAAAATCATCAGTCGGGCCCACAATCAGATCAAATTGCTAAAAGACCCAACTGCCCACGCAGAGATGATTGCCCTAACCCAGGCTGCTGGTTATCTAAGGAATGAGCGGCTTAATGATTGCACGATGTATGTTACGGTTGAGCCTTGCGCAATGTGCGCCGGCGCGTTGGTGTTGGCCAGAGTAAAGAGGCTGGTTTACGGGGCGGAAGACCCCAAGACCGGTGCCTGCGGGTCAGTGTTTGATATTACTAGTAATAAAAAATTAAATCACAGGATAAAAGTAAAAAAAGGTGTTTTGGCTGAAGAAAGCGGCCAGCTGTTAAAGGAATTCTTTAAGAAGAAAAGACAGGAGATGTTCTTTATTCCTTCAGACAAATAATTCCGAAACTTCGGGATTATGTTTTTATTGGAGAGGTCGCGTAGCCCGGTTTAGCGCGCGTGCCTGGAGAGCACGTGTACGGTTTTCCGTACCCAGGGTTCGAATCCCTGCCTCTCCGCCATCGTCATTGCGAGGGCACGCAGTGCCCGAAGCAATCTAACCAAAATCGTCATAACGTCAATATTTACCCACCACATACAACAACAGCTAACCCGTAAGATCAGACCATAACAATTTTTGCCGGAGGGAAGCCGTTGAAGCCGGCGGTGGCGCTAGCGCAGGAGTAGGCGCCGATATTTTTTACGTAAACCACATCGCCTACATAGAGTTCGGGGATTTCTTCATTCAGGGCAAGAGTATCAAAAGAGTCGCAGGTAGGTCCGGCAAGTGTGCTTAAAAATTTTTGGCCCCGCCTTAACGTCTTAAATTCATATTTGCAGTGATCGAATACCATACCGGAAAAATCAGCATAAATGCCGTCATTAAGGTAGTAATAATTTTTGTTGTTGCGGAATGTCCTCCCTATAACCTGCGTAGTTAAAATTCCAGCCGGCCCGACTAAAAATCGTCCCGGTTCAGCAATAAATTTAACACCTTTATCGAACAAGGCCTTCATTGGACGCTTTATCTGACAGGCCATTCTTTCAAAATTTATTCCGGTTTCATTGTCAAAGTGTTGAATTGGAAAACCCCCTCCAATGTCCATAATCTTTAACTCCAGCCCGTTTTCTTTTGCTTTTTTAAAAATACCGGCTGAAATCTCAAGTGCCTGCAAATAGTTTTCAACGTTGGTAGCCTGAGAACCCACATGAAAGCTGATACCCATCGGCACTAAACCCATGGTCTTTGCCTTGTGTAGAAGAAGAAATGCATGTTCCGGATCTGCGCCAAATTTAAGGGAAAGCTCCACTATGCTCCCTGAATTTGCTACTTTAATACGGACAAGTACACGTGCGCCGGGGTAATGTTTTGCAAGTTTATAAAGCTCCGGCTCATTGTCAAAGGTTATAAGATTAACCTTGCGCTTTCGGGCAAATATAATGTCTTCGGGAGTTTTAATAGTATTAGCAAAGATGATTTTTTCCGCCGAAGCGCCAAGATCCAAAACTTTTTTTGCTTCGGCAGCGCTTGCCACGTCAAAACCAGCCCCGAGCTTGATGAATTTTCTGATCACGCCGGGATGGGGGTTGGCTTTTATGGCATAGTAAGGCGTAACATCAGGCAGGCATTTACGAAAACGCTTGTACTGTTTTTCAAGGACGCGGCGCTTGATCAACATCAGGGGCGTGCGGTGTTTTTTTAACATTTTCCTGATAATGCTTCCAATTCCACCAGCGCCGTTCCCGGTGTTTGCTGCGTTAAGTTTAGGCTTTATCGATTTTAAGCTCAGGCTGTTTTGCATCGGGGTCATAAGCGTTTAACCTTTCTTTTGCATTGGCCAAAAACGTTGTAAACTGCCAGACATCTTCGTGTTTGGGCCGGGAAATGTCAAACTTGGTGAATTTTGTATTCAGATTCTTTAGCGGTGTCCAGTCAACTGCTTTTGAGATAAAAGGTTTTATATAGGGCAGGGAGGTGTTTAATATTTCTTCGTGGTCTACATCGTCGGGCAGCAAGAATCCTCTTTTTGGATTTTTGATCATCCAGACAGCAGCTGCTACCACAGAAATTGCTACCTGGAGAGTAGTTGCCTGCTGGTGGGGGACGAGCCTCCGTGCTTTATGGATATCAAGCAGGCTGCCGCACCACCATGATTTAAAATCATGCCCCATCAGAAGCACTCCGAGTTCGTCGCGGCCGTCGATAATTTCATCGTTCATTATCCTCTGTTTTTCTTGCAGGTTGTACTGTCTCATTTCAAGCTCCAGCAATGAGTTAACAGCGGCATTGCATGGGCAGTATGCATAATGAACCGTCGGCCGGTAAACAGCTTTTCCGTTTTTCCAGACCGTGAGCCGGTCGGAAATACTGAATGCTTCTCCGTGGCGGATAACCATTCCGGTAATTTCTCCGCAAGGGACCCAGGAACGCACCCATGTTTTCATGCCGATCGAACTAAGGCAGATCTGGTTTTTCGGGCCGACCTGGTGAAAATAAGCATTTTGAGGAACATAACGCTCGTGCGTTCCCCAGCCTAATTCTGCCGGGGCAATTCCCTCCTCAAAAAAACCCTCAATGCTCCATGTGTTGACAAATTCATTTACCTGCTTGGGTTTGTCGGTAATCTGTGTGTCCCGCTCGCTGATGTGAATGGTCTTAACTCCTTGGAGCTGGGCCAGTTTTGCAAAATTTTTATCCTGCAGTGCATTTTCCAAATTACTTTTTCTTGGGTCGTTAGGTTTTTCTTTTAAAATCTTTTTGGCAATGTCTATCAGGGCGTACTTGGTAAAATGCGATACAAGCCCGGGGTTGGCTCCGTGGTCAACAATAGAAGTGGTTCCGGTATTATTCCCCCACCTGGCTATCATTTCACGGAGTATCATATGCCGGGAATAGAGGGTATATTTAGTCGGGTCATTGCGCTCGGAATCCTTGTAAGGGTTCCACTCTTCGACAGAAGTATTTGCGTATAACACCTGGTTGTCCCGGCACCATTGGAGCATGGTATTACAATCAATATTCCAGGCAAGATCAATGATCATATCGCCAGGGCCTGCGTATTTTTTAAGCAGTTGGCTGTAATTGTCAGAGGTTACTTTCGTTAGGACATAGTTTACCCCTTTAGCCAAGGCATTTTTAACCCGCGAGCGGTTGTCAACAAAATCTATAACGGTGATTTTTTGGGGGGGCATTTCGATCAGCTCAAGTATCAGCGGAATAGCGCATTGAGAAACAGAACCGCAACCAATAACCAATAGCTTTCCTTTAAATTTTATCATAAAGTCTCCAGCTGTTTGTGTTTTTTCACAAAAAATTACGTCATAAAAAGTATATCATAGTTTTTTAAATTTCGAAACAAAAAATTGACTTATTTTGCCTAAGAGAGTATTATATTCAACGTGCTTACGCAGTCTATTGTTTTTATTTTCGGCCTGGTATTATTAATAACCGGAGCCGGCTGGCTGGTCCGCGGTTCTTCAAACTTTGCCGGGGCTATGGGTATAAAGCCGGTTGTTATCGCCCTTACCTTTATCGCATTCGGAACATCTGCTCCTGAGGCCGCAGTAAGCATAGTGGCGGTTATCAAGGGCGCGGCTGATATTGCCCTGGGTGATGTTATCGGCAGTAACATTGCCAATATCGGCCTGGTGTTGGGCCTGACAGCGCTGGTTTCTCCCCTGAAGATAGAAAGAAGGATTTTAAGAAGAGAGCTTCCAATAATGATCGGCGCGGCGTTCCTTCTATATCTAATGGCCCTGGATTTAAAGATTAATTTTTTTGATGGACTAATCCTTTTAATTGGGCTAATATTGTTTGTCGGATTTCTATTTTTTAGGCCCGCCCTGGCTTCGGAAATTGAGGAAAGCGCCCGGCCGATTTTAGACAGAAAAAACAATAAACTTAAAAGCATATTTTTAGGTCTGGCTGGCCTGGTTATTTTACTATCCGGCGCATATTTAATGGTTTACTCAGGTACGTTTATTGCCGGGGCGTTAGGAATAAAACAGTGGGTTATTGCCCTGACCGTGTTTGCCGTCGGGACGTCTTTACCCGAGTTGGCTACTTCTGTAGTCAGCGCTTTTCGCGGGAAGGAAGATATTGCTGTAGGCAATATTATCGGAAGCAACATTCTTAATATTTTGTTTGTAATCGGCATAACCGGCATGATAGGCTCTTTGGCCATAGATGTCAGGGCGTTAAGATTCACCTTTCCGGTAATGCTGGCTTTTAGCGTAGCCCTGGTTCCGCTAATCAAGAGGGGTTTTGTAATAAACAGGCTGGAAGGCGCGGCTTTAGTTTTAGGGTATTTTACCTTTTTGTTTTTTCTAGTAAGAGGATAGATCGTGTTATGTCTTACCTTGTATTAGCCAGGAAATTCAGACCTCAAACGTTTGACCAGATAATCGGCCAGGAGCATATTGTTACTACTTTAAAAAATGCTATCAAGACCGAGCGCCTGGCTCATGCTTATTTGTTTTGCGGCCAGCGGGGGGTGGGCAAGACGTCAGCTGCCCGGATCCTGGCCAAGGCTTTAAATTGCGTAAAAGGCCCGACTGTTTCGCCCTGCGGGGAATGCGAGGCCTGCAAAGAAATAGCCTCTTCGATCAGCATGGATGTCTTAGAAATAGACGGGGCCTCTAACCGGGGGATAGATGAAATCAGGAACTTGCGGGAAAACGTAAAATTTTCCCCGATTAAGGGAAAATTCAAAATATATATTATTGATGAAGTTCATATGTTGACCGAACACGCGTTTAATGCGCTTCTCAAGACCTTAGAGGAGCCGCCTGCTCACGTAAAGTTTATTTTTGCCACCACCCAGCCTTACAAACTTCCCTTAACCATTCTTTCCAGGTGCCAGAGGTTTGATTTTAGAATAATTCCGATGGACAAAATCCTGGCTAAGCTAAGACAGATAATCGACAGAGAAAAATTAAAGGTCAGGGACGATGCCCTATTTTATATAGCCCGTTCCTCCCAGGGAAGCATGAGAGACGCTGAATCCATTTTAGACCAGGTGGCCAGCTTTTCTGAAGGCGAGGTCGGCTTCGAGGATGTGATATCTGTTCTGGGTATATTTGACCAGCGCATTCTGTTTGAGTTTACTCAGGCAGTGATTGCTAAAGATGCTCCGGGCTTGTTAAACCTAGTCGGCCAGATGATGAATAGCGGCAGAAACGGCGATCGGTTTCTATCCGGCCTGGTAGGTTATTTTCGTAATCTGGTCATGGCCAAATTGAGCGATGATCCTTCCAAGCTGATAAACCTGCCTCCAGAATCTATCAGCCAGGTCGTTGCCCAGTCGCATTCATTTTCTGTTGAGGAGCTTGTTTACATTATTAATCTTCTAACCAATACCCAACTGTCGATAAAAAAAGGAGTTACGATAAGAATAGCCCTGGAGATAGCTGCAATAAAGATAGCTCGCAGGGGAACAGTTGCTTCTCTGAATGAAGTTTTAGATAAGCTGAACGAACTGGAATCAAAATTAGGGGGGACGGCTGAGCGGCCTGCGGCTGAAAACCCTGTGGCCGAAGATCCTGCGACCGAACATTCCGTAACTCAAAACCCTGTTGTTGGTAACTTGCCTGATGAACCATTAGAAGACCCAAAAAAAACCGGCCTTAATCTGTCCGGAGTTAAACAAATCTGGCCAGAATTGCTGGAAAGGGTAAAAAAACAAAAGATGTCAGTTGGGACATTTTTAGCAGAAGGAGAACCGGTCAAGGTAGAAAACAACGTGATAACCCTTGGTTTTTCGGCCGGAATGCCGCTTCACAAAGAAAGCTTGGAAGATATAAAAAATAGGACCATGGTTGAAAACAGCTTCAAACACATGTTGGGTCAAAAGATAAAAATCGATATTACTACTGTGGATAGCCTGGCTGATAAGGCACTGCCTGAAAACCCCCGGGCTAGTTCCGCGCCGATTATTCAATCTGCCCTGGAAGTATTTAAAGGAAGGATAATTAAAAGAAGTGGTTAGTTATAACCAGATAATAGAGGGGCTGATAAAAAAACTGGCAAAGTTCCCGGGAATAGGGTCCAGGACGGCTGAGAGATTAGTCCTGTATATCCTGAAATCCTCGGTTCAGGAAGCAGAATCCCTTGCCCGGTCAATAATCGAGGTAAAGAAAAAGATAACTTATTGTGTGGTCTGTAATAATCTTTCCGAGGCTCCTATTTGCCGGATCTGCCGGGGCGGGGGAAGGGATAAATCTATTATTTGCGTGGTTGAGGAGCCTAGCGATATCGCGGCCATTGAAAAAACGGGCAGTTTTAACGGTGTATATCATGTTTTATTGGGTGTGCTTTCGCCGTTAGACGGAATGGGACCGGCTGAATTAACAATAAACCAGCTTTTGGAGCGGGTGAATTCAGGAGGCGTTAAAGAAGTCATAATCGCTACCAACTGTAACACAAACGGAGAGTCCACAGCGCTCTATTTGGTCAAACTCATCAAGCCTTTAGGGGTAAGGGTGAGCCGTATCGCCCGCGGTATTCCTGTCGGCAGTAACCTGGAGTATGCCGATCGGGCGACCTTAAGTAAGGCAATGGAGGCCAGAGGAGAACTCCATGCTTGACAACAAGCCGTTTTTTTGGTAACTTAATAAGAAAAAAAGGGGGTAGGAAATGGGGACAAAAGAAGCGATTAAAAAAGGTTTTATGCTCGCCGGGAAAAATTGGGTTTTAGTCGGAGTGCTGTTTCTTCTTAATATTTTCTCAAATTTGATCGGCCTTCCGCTTAAATCCATAAAGGAGGGAGTTTCTCCGTCTTTAAGTGAATCATCACTGGCCATAGGGGTTATCATAATATTTTTGTTTTTAAGTATTTTTGTCCAGGCAGGGCTTTTGGGTTCTGTCAGGGATATAATCAAAAAAGGGTCAACTCGTTTAAATAATTTATTTTCTTCAGGAAAGAAATTTTTCTGGCGCCTGCTTGGTTTAGGCATGCTGATCGGTCTGATAATAGGGCTGCTGGTTATATTTTGCCAGGGCACCCTTGCTTTAGCAGACCGGGTTATCGGTAATACGATTCTTAAGTCCCTGGGTTTCTTTATCTATATGATTCTCGGAATCATAACAGCATGCGTGAGTATTCTCTTTTTCTATTCGCCCTATGTTCTGGTAGCCGAGGAATGCGGGATTATTGAATCTGTCCGTAAATCCGTAGGTTTTGCCAGGAAATTTCTGGGGAGCGCCATGGGAACCCTGGCCTTGATGATGCTGATGATTATTGGCGCGACTGTTGTAGTGGGCATACTGCTTGTTCCCGTAGCTGTCTCTCAGCGTCAGATGATTGGAGGAATCTTAGCCAGCGGAGTCAATGCCTATTTCGGTTTGGTGGCTATGATCACGTTTATGAGTTTATACCTGGGCTTGACGGAGGAAAAAAAATAAAGGATTTATGGACCAAATAACAGAGATTCGCTGGCACGGAAGAGGAGGGCAGGGGGCAAAGACCGCTGCCCAGTTTTTAGCAGAAGCAGCCCTAGAAGACGGTAAATATATCCAGGCGTTTCCTGAGTATGGCCCGGAAAGGGCGGGCGCGCCGATAAATACTTATACCCGGATCAGTTCTCATCCGATAAGAGTTCATTCCGGAGTCAAAAATCCTCAAGCAATGGTGATTATTGATCCAAGCCTGGCCACGCCTTCAGTTCTGGAGGGTTTGGCCAAAGACGGCATTGTTGTTATAAATTCACCGGATACCCCTCAAACTTTAAAAGAAAAACTGAACTATAAAAATGGCAAAATAGCCGCAGTGGACGCTACCCGGATTTCGTTAGACATTGTAGGTATTTCTACACCCAACACGCCTATGCTTGGCGCGCTTCTCAAGGTTTTTCCCGTTTTGTCGGTGGATATGGTGATTGAAAAACTAAAAGCAAAATTTTTAAAAAAACTTGGTGAAAAAAAGACCCAGGCGAATATCGAAGCAGTCAAAAAGGCCTATGAAGAGGTAAAAATAGGATGAATAAAATAGAGAAAAAAGGCTGGAAGCAGATACCGATCGGGGGATTGATCGCTCAGGGAGGAACAGCCAAAGAATATAAAACAGGCGATTGGCGGACATTTAAGCCTGTGAGAAATGAATCCAAATGTATTAATTGTTTGATCTGCTGGGTATATTGTCCTGATTCCTGCATTATGGTTAAAGACGGTAAAATGACCGGTTTTAATTATGATTATTGTAAGGGGTGCGGGATCTGCGCGTCTGTTTGTCCGGTAAAATGTATTACGATGGAGAAGGGGTAATAACTTAGTTTACAGTTTACGGTTAAGAGGAAAAATGAACAAGCTTATAGCTTTGACAGGGGATCAGGCGGCGGCCGAGGCAATGAGGCAAATTGAGCCGGATGTTGTCGCTGCTTATCCGATTACCCCGCAGACAGAGATAGCTATGAATTTTTCCCAGTTTGTGGCCGACGGCCGGGTTAAAACAGAGATAATTCCGGTTGAATCAGAACACAGCGCAATGAGCGCCTGTGTGGGCGCTGCAGCTGCCGGCGCGCGCGCAATGACCGCTACTTCAGCTAATGGGCTGGCGCTTATGTGGGAGATAGTTTATATCGCGGCTTCCACAAGACTTCCCATTGTAATGCCGACTGTAAACAGGGCATTGTCTGCGCCGATTAATATCCATTGCGACCATTCAGATACAATGGGGGCGCGCGATTCGGGCTGGCTCCAGGTTTACTGTGAAAATGCCCAGGAGGTTTATGAAAGCATTATCGCGGCAGTAAAAATTGCCGAACACAAAGATATCCAACTGCCGATAATGGTTTGTCAGGACGGTTTTATTACCAGCCACGCTGTTGAGGGCCTGGAAATCTTCGATGATAAGAAAGTAAAGGAATTTATCGGAGAGTATAAATCCCGGTTTTCTCTTCTGGATATAGAACGGCCGATAACCGTCGGTCCTTTAGATTTGCAGGATTACTACTTTGAACACAAGCGCCAGCAGTCAGAAGCAATGAAAAACGCGCTTACTATAATACCCGGGGTATTAGGGGAATTTAATAAAGAGTTTAAAAGAAATTATGGATTGTTTGAGGCCTATAGGCTGGATGACGCCGAAATAGCGCTGGTTGTAATGAGCTCTACCGCGGGTACGGCAAAGGTTGTAGTGGATAACCTCAGGGCAGAAGGCATTAAGGCGGGGCTTTTAAGGCCCCGTTTTTTCAGGCCATTTCCCAAAGAAGAAATCGCAAAACAACTTTTCGGCCTGAAAGCGGTCAGTATACTGGATAGAAGCGAGTCTTTTTCTACTCAGGGAGGGCCGTTGTTTATAGACATCAGGTCAGCGCTTTATGAATTAGACAACAAGCCTTTGATGAATAACCATATTTTTGGCCTGGGCGGCCGCGACATAGGCATAGAAGAAATAGAGAGTGTTTTTAGAGATTTAATTAAGGCGGTAAAAGATAATAAGCTTGAGACAAAGGTCAATTATTTAGGGGTGCGTTAAAAGATGGCTAATTTAAAAGAACTTTCCCGCGTTATTCCGGAGCGTCTTTCAAGCGGTCACAGGCTGTGCGCAGGGTGCGGCGCCTCGATAGCGGCCCGCCAGATATTGATGGGGACCGAAAATCCGGTGGTAGTAGGCTGTTCTACAGGTTGTCTTGAGGTCGCTACTACTATTTACCCTTATACTGCCTGGGAAGTTCCTTTTATTCATAACGCGTTTGAAAATGTGGCTGCTACCATAAGCGGCGTTGAAACAGCTTATCGGGCATTGAAAAAACAGGGAAAGATAAAAAAAGATATAAAATTCGTGGCCTTTGGAGGGGACGGAGGGACTTATGATATAGGTATTCAATCCCTATCCGGCGCGCTTGAAAGAGGACATAATTTTGTTTATGTTTGTTATGATAATGAGGCCTATATGAATACCGGCATTCAGCGCTCAGGCGCTACCCCTTATGGCGCCTCTACTACTACCGCGCCTGCCGGAAAGGCCAGCTTTGGAAAGAGCCAGTTCAGAAAAGATCTCACAGCCATAGTAGCCGCTCATAATATTCCTTATGTTGCCCAGGCTTCAATTTCTAACTGGAACGACCTGGTCACTAAATCCCAGAAGGCATTTAGTGTTAACGGCCCGGCATTTTTAAATGTTTTAGCTCCATGCCCCCGGGGCTGGAGATTTCCATCGGAAAAAGTAGTTGAGGTTTCTAAGCTGGCGGTTGAAACAGGATTTTGGCCTTTGTATGAAATTGAAGATGGTAAATGGAAGTTAAGTTATAAGCCTAAACAAATTCGTCCTTTGGCCGATTGGTTGTATTTACAGGGTAGATTTAAACACCTGAAAAAAGAGGAAAATAAAAAAGCGGTTGAGGAACTTCAGGCCAATGTTGACAAAAGATGGAAAGAACTCTTGATTAAGTGTGAAGAAGCAGGTAAATAGAAGCAGTTGCCAGACAGTAATAACCGAAAAGTGGTAGTTTTGCCCGCCGGATTATGATATATAATATCTTAAGAGCAAATAAGCCGCTTATAAAAGCCACCAGCGCTCCAAGTAATACATAGCTGGTAGTATTAAGCGTAAGGCAAGTCAAACTTTTCAATTCATAAATCAAAGCGCCTAAGATTGCTGGTATAGCAGCCAGAAAAGAAAATCTAAAGGCGCTTTCTTTTTTTACCCCCTTAAACAACATAGCGCTTATAGTCAGGCCGGAGCGGGAAATCCCGGGAATAATAGCCAGGCTCTGGCTGATTCCCAACAAGAGGGCATCGGTTATATTCAGATCGGAAAATTCCCTTTTTCCGTTCAAAAACTTCTTGGTGGACAGTAACACTACGCCATTTATAATAAGCATAACACAAACTAAACTTGCGGAATCAAAAAGAGTTTTGAAAAATCCGCTGCCTGTCACTCCGCATATGCCGGTAATAGCTGTGGCAGCCGCGATATAAATGAGAATTTTTAAATTCTTTTCCCGGATCAGGTTTTTTATATCCTTAAAGAAAAAAACTATTACAGCCAGCAAGGTTCCGGCGTGGAGGATTAAATCTATCAGGCAGCGGTTGGTGTTTAAATTGAAGTAGTCCTGAAAGAGCACCAAATGGCCGGATGAACTTACCGGCAAAAACTCAGTTAGCCCCTGGACCAGGCCTAAGATTAAGTATTTGATCAGCATGTTGATAATATAGTATAAATGCGGCGGGATGTAAAGTCTTTTGGAATTTTTATAACACAGAAATCAGCGGGTTTGCCGCAGGCAAAATCCGCATCATCAATCCACGTGGCCGGATTATTGATTATATATTCACGGATATCGTTCAATGATTTATCGTTCCTGATTATATGGTCATGAAACGACCGTTGCCATAGATGTTTATTGAACGGTTCCCAATTATCATTTTTTACACCGTCAATATATTTTTTTGTTGTTAGGGTTTTGAACCGATGAATAATATCGGACAATGATAATTTATCTGTAGGGA
>JAYELI010000019.1 GCA_034717435.1 Candidatus Omnitrophota bacterium | reverse complement strand
TGCCTATTTTCTCCTTGACAAAGATTTTTTTATTTGCTATACTTTGTGAAAAGTAACACAAAGTCTGTGAATTCTATTACGAATTGAGAGGTTATTGAGGATCGATGAGCAGCAAAAAGGTGCCTGAAGGAACAATTTCCCGGCTTTTCATATATTTAAGAGAAATTACCAACCTGGTGAAAATGAACATTCCGACGATATCATCGGCGGAATTGGGCGACAGGGTTAATTTGAGTGATGCCCATGTCAGAAAAGACTTAGGTTATTTCGGCCAGTTCGGAGTGAGCGGCTCCGGTTACGATACTCATGAGCTTAAGGCCGCATTAGAAAGGATACTGGGCAAGGATAAGGTATGGAATGTGGCGGTGGTTGGGGTGGGGCATTTGGGTTCGGCGCTTTTGGCTTATCCGGGATTCAAAGAACACGAGCTTAATATAGTAGCGGCCTTTGACTTGGATGCCCGCAAGATAGGCAAGCAGATAAAAGACATAACCGTTCAATCAATAGATAATATAGATAAGATTGTTTCGGATAAAAAAGTAGCTATTGGGGTTATAGCTGTTCCGGCAGAGGTTTCTCAAGGAGTTGCCGATAAATTGATCAGATCGGGCGTTGGGTGCATCTTAAATTTTGCCCCCGCGGCATTGACCGTGCCCGAACATATAAGAGTAAAAGATATAGACCTTTCCCGGGAGCTGGAGACGCTTACTTATTTTTTGGCCAATCCCGGTAAAAAATCTTAAGGAGAAGAAAAAATGAATAAAAACGTAGATGTGTTGGTGGTCGGCGCAGGCCCGGCAGGGATTATCAGCGCGGTTGTTGCCCATAAATATTATCCCGATAAGAAGATTTTGCTGATAAAAGATGTAGATAAAGGAGTTATTCCCTGCGGCATTCCTTATATGTTTTCCAGCCTGAAAAACCCTGATGAAAATGCAGTAGGAATGAGGGGGTTGAAAAAAAATAATGTAGAAGTAGTTGTAGACGAAGTAATAAAGATAGAGCGTGCTGAAAAGACAATTTTAACAAAAAACAATGATAAATACCGTTATGAAAAGCTGGTTTTAGCGATTGGCTCTACGCCGGTTGTGCCTCCTATTCCGGGTATTGACAAAGAAGGGGTTTATCCGGTATATAAAGATATGGATTATCTTAAAAAGGCGATAGAGGAAGTCGGGAAGGCTAAGAATGTTCTGGTTTTAGGCGGCGGTTTTATCGGTGTAGAATTTGCCGATGAACTATCTGCCATAAAGGGGCTCAACGTGTATTTAGCAGAGATGCTTCCCCGCTTACTGGCTAATTCATTTGACTCTGAATTTTCCCTGCTGGTTGAAGAAAGGCTGAAAAATAAAGGTGTGAACCTGTTACTTAATACCCAGGTTAAAGAATTTGAGGGAACTGATAAAGTCCAAAAAGTGCTTCTCTCAGGAGGGGAAAAGTTAGATATAGATTGTGTTATTTTGGGCATCGGCGCCAAGCCCAATGCTGCCCTGGCCCAGGAAGCGGGCTTAGACCTGGGAAAAGGCCGGGGTATTTGGGTAGATGAATATATGAGAAGTGTTGATCAGAATATTTTTGCTGTTGGCGACTGCGCGGGCAAGAGGGATTTTTTCACCCGGAAAGACACACCGGTTTTACTGGCCTCTACCGCAACTGCCGAGGCAAGGATTGCCGGTTCGAATCTTTATCAGTTGAAGGTAGTGCGTGAAAATAAAGGAACTATCGCTATATTCTCAACCTGTGTTGATGGACTGGTGCTTGGTTCAGCAGGCTTGACTGAGACCAGCGCTAAAAAAGAGGGCTTTGAGATTGTAGTCGGCAAGGTAGACGGTATGGATAAACACCCTTCTACTATGCCCGGGGCCAGCAAGGTTAAAGTCAAATTGATTTTTTCAAAACAATCCGGAATTATTTTAGGCGGACAGGTAGCCGGGGGTATATCCTGCGGCGAAATGATAAATGTTATTGGTATGGCTATCCAGAAAAGAGATTCTCTGACCGAGCTTGAGACATTACAGATGGCTACTCATCCTTGTCTTACTTCGGCTCCGACGATGTATCCCCTGGTCTTGGCTGCCCAGAATGCCTGCTGTCTGTAATTGAAGTTGTTAAAAGAAAACCATGGAAGAGATAAAAGAAATCTTAAAGACTTATAACCGGCAAAGAGAGGCGTTGCTTCCTTGCCTGCATGCCGTTCAAAAGAAATACGGCCGGCTTACCGAGGAAATGGCCTTGTTTTTGGCTAAAGAGCTGGATTTACCGCCGACAGAGGTTTACAGCGTGGTAAGTTTTTATTCTATGTTCGGATTCAAAAAAAAGGCAAAGTATGTCATTGGGTTGTGTATGTCTCTGCCCTGTTATCTTAAAGGCTCAAAAAAGATTTTAGATGCCTTGAAAAAAGAATTAAACATTACCGCGGGAAAAGTCAGCCCTGATAAAAAGTTTGCCATAGAAAAGATTTCCTGCCTGGGCTGCTGTGATAAAGCGCCGGTAATGGTAGTTAATGAAACGCGCTATGAAAATCTAACGCCCCGTAAGGCGAGAGAAATAATTCGCTCTTACAAGGAAAAATAAAGAGGTCGCTGAAAAGCTCCTAAAAAATCACATCAGCGACCTCTGATTACACAGATTAATTAAGATTACACAGATTATTTCCTTGAAAAATAATCTCTGTAATCTGCTTTTTAATCTCTGTAATCATATTTTATAGAAGATGAAAATACTGCTAAAAAATATTGAAAAAGAAAATTATAAAGGTAATTTGAAAAGTTACCTTAAAGAAAGTGGATATCAGGCGCTGGAAAAGGCGCTTAAGATGTCTTCTGAGGAAATAATCAAAGAGGTTAAGGACTCTAATCTTTTGGGAAGAGGCGGGGCGGGCTTTCCCTGCGGGTTAAAATGGGAATTTGTTTATAAAGAAAAGGGCCGGCCTAAATACATAGTCTGCAATGCTGATGAGGGTGAGCCCGGTACTTTTAAAGACAGGCTTATCTTAGAAAAAGACCCGCATCTGTTTTTAGAGGCAATGACTATTTGCGCAAAAGCAATTTCTTCTGAAGAAGGCCTTATTTATATCAGGGGCGAGTATATCGAAGGATATAAAAGTTTAGAAAAGGCAATAAAAGAGGCTGAGAAAAGTAATTTTTTGGGTAAAAATATTTTGGGTTCTGATTTTTCGTTTAAGATTGCGCTTTATAGAGGCGCGGGCGCTTATGTTTGCGGGGAAGAGACCGCTCTTTTGGATTCTTTAGAGGGTAAAAAAGGCCAGTCGCGGATAAAGCCTCCTTTTCCCACGTTTGTCGGTTTTAAAGATAAACCGACGGTTTTAAATAACGTAGAGACCTTGGCCAATATCCCGGCGATAGTTCTTAAAGGGGGAGAACGGTTTTCTAAAATAGGCTCACCCGCATCCCCGGGAACAAAACTATATTGTCTTTCCGGAGATGTGAAAAAACCGGGGATTTATGAACTTCCTACCAGTATAACCTTAAAAGAACTTATTTATATTTACGGCGGGGGCCCGGACGGTAAAATAAAAGCGGTTTTGCCGGGAGGAGTTTCCAGTTGTTTTCTGACAGCAAAAGACCTGGATGTGATTATGGATTATAAAAGCATTCAGGAAAAAGACAGTATGCTGGGCAGTGGGGCGGTAATTGTAATAAACAATACCCGGTGTCTGGTGGACCTGGCCAAAAGATGCGCTGAGTTTTTTGTCTATGAATCTTGCGGAAAATGCGCCCCTTGCAGGGAAGGCACAAAAAGGGCAAAAGAACTGCTTACCAATATTACTATTGGCAAGGGAGAGTCAGGCGGCATAGAACTTTTAAAAGAACTGCAGGAGGTTTTATACGATACCTCCCGCTGTGGCCTGGGGCAGTCAGCGCTTAACGCGGTAAGAAGCGCTTTGGAAAAATTCCCGGATGAATTCGAAAAACATATTTTAAAGAAGAAATGCGATTTAGGAGTTTGCCCGATATGAACGAAAGAAAAGTTAATTTCACAATCGACGGACAAGATTTAAGCGCAGCGCAGGGCACAACAATCTTTGAGTCAGCGAAGAGCATTGGCATCAATATTCCTCATTTATGCTATCACGAAAAGTTGTCTATTTACGGCGCTTGCAGGGTTTGTGTAGTGGAAGTTAAAGGAAAACCACGGCTTGAGCCATCGTGCGCTACTTTGGTTGAGGAAGGAATGGTTGTCAAGACAAATACTTCCCGGATCAGACGGGCGCGGAAGATGATTGTGGAATTGCTGTTGGCCAATCACCCGGAAGATTGTTTTACCTGTGACAGGAGCCAGACTTGCGAATTAAGGGACTTAGCCTATAATTTAGGGATACGGGATTTAAGATTTCAAAAGGCGCGTAAATACCATTATGATTTAGATGAGACCTCTCCGGCGATAATCAGAGATCCCAATAAATGTATCTTGTGCAGCCGGTGCATCAGGGTCTGTTCGGAGATTCAGGCTGTAGGAGCGATTGATTTTGTAAATAGAGGCGGAAAAACACAGGTTTTGACTTTTTTTAACAAGGGGTTAAATAACGTAGATTGCACGACCTGCGGCCAGTGTATTCTGGCTTGTCCTACCGGCGCATTAAGAGAAAGGACAGCGGTGGATGATGTCTGGGGAGCGCTTTCTGATCCTAAGAAGTTTGTAGTGGTTCAGACAGCGCCGGCAGTAAGGGCAGCCATTGGCGAGGAATTCGGCATGCCTGCCGGCAGTTTGGTAACCGGCAAAATGGCCGAGGCCCTGCGCAGAGTGGGATTTGACAAAGTATTTGATACCCAGTTTGGGGCAGACCTGACGATTATAGAAGAAGCCAATGAATTGGTAGAGAGGATAAAGAACAAGGGCACGATTCCAATGATAACATCCTGTTCTCCGGGCTGGATAAAATACCTTGAACACTTTTTCCCGGATTTAAAAAAACATGTGTCCACCTGTAAATCGCCCCAGCAGATGTTCGGGGCAATTGCCAAGGCCTATTATGCTAAAAAAATAGGGGTTGAACCTAAAGATATGTGTGTGGTCTCGATTATGCCCTGCACAGCAAAGAAATTCGAGGCCCAGCGTCCGGAGATGAGGTCTTCAGGCACGCAAGACGTAGATATAGTGCTTACCACCAGGGAGGCCGGCCGGATGATTAAAGAGGCCGGGATTGATTTTGTTAATCTGCCTGAAGGGGATTTTGACAAGCCCTTGGGTATTTCAACCGGGGCAGCGGTTATCTTCGGAGCAACCGGAGGCGTAATGGAGGCGGCTTTGCGAACCGCTTATGAAGTGGTTACAGGAAAGACCCTGGAAAAAATAGATTTTGAAGAAGTGCGCGGTATGCAGGAAATAAAAAGCGCAGAAATAGATTTAGACGGGACAATCTTAAAAGTCGCTGTTGCCCACGGCTTGTCAAATGCCAAGATTTTGTTAGAAGAAATCAAAAACAAGACATCCCCTTACCATTTTATAGAAATTATGACCTGCCCCGGCGGATGCCTGGGCGGAGGAGGTCAGCCCATGCCTACTAATGAAGAAGTAAGGTTGAAAAGGGCTGAAAGCATATATCAGGAAGATAGAAATAAACCGATCAGAAAATCCCACGAAAGCCCCGCAATAAAAGAGATATATAAGGACTTTTTAGGAAAACCCTTAGGCAAACTATCCCATCACCTTTTACACACGCATTATATTAAAAGACCCCGGTACTAATAATAATACACAACACACAGATGAGCATAGATGAAAAGCTATTCAACCAGCGGCCAATCCTTTATAAACGAAGACGCAATCTTTGAGAGCTTAAAAAGAAACGAGCGGCCTGATCCTAAAAGAATAAAAGACATTTTGGAGAAATCTTTGTCTATTCAGACATTAGAACCCGATGAGTGCGCTGCTTTGTTAAATACCGAAGACCCTGAAATCTCTGAACAAATCTTTCGTACTGCCTCAGAAATCAAAAAAAAGGTCTATGACAATAGAATTGTAACCTTTGCTCCTTTGTATTTAAGCAATTTCTGCGTAAACAGCTGTCTATACTGCGCATTCAGGAAAGAAAACACAATTGAGAAAAGAAGAAGGTTAAATATGGAAGAGGTAAAAAAAGAGACAGAAGTCTTGGCCGGCGAGATTGGGCATAAACGTTTGATCGTGGTTTACGGAGAACACCCCGTATCTAATATAGATTATATGGTGGATACCATAAAGGCGGTTTACGAAGTAAAGGTAAAAACAAAGAACGGCTTTGGTTCGATTAGGAGGGTAAATGTAAACGCGCCTTCGTTAACTGTTGAAGAATTAAAACGCTTAAAACAAGCAGGGATCGGCACTTATCAGGTGTTTCAGGAGACATATCATCGTAAGACCTATGAACATATCCATCCTCAGGGTACCAAAAAAGGTGATTATCTCCGGCGTCTTTACACTATGCACTGCTCACAGGAGGCAGGTGTGGATGATGTGGGAATCGGAGTGCTGTTCGGTTTGTATGACTGGAAATTCGAGGTAATGGGCCTGTTATGTCACAGCCGGGAGCTGGAAAAACATTTCAACATAGGCCCGCACACAATTTCTTTTCCGCGTCTCCAGCCGGCAGCCAATACACCGTTTATTCAGGATACAAAATATAAGGTTTCAGATAGAGATTTTAAAAAACTGATTGCTGTAATCAGGTTGTCAGTCCCTTATACAGGGATGATCCTTACTGCCCGGGAACCGGCTGATATCAGACGAGAGGTTATACCAATTGGCACTACCCAGACAGATGCTTCTACCCGTATCGGTATCGGCGCTTATAGCGACAGATATACTGAGCAGGAGGCGGAAAAACAGCAGTTTCTTTTAGGAGATACAAGAAGCTTGGATGAGGTGATAAAAGAACTGGCCGGGATGGGATATATAACCTCTTTTTGCACTGCCGGATATAGATGTGGAAGAACGGGTCAAAAGATTATGGGTTTGCTTCGAAGCGGCAAAGAGGGGTGGTTTTGCAAACTCAACGCGATTTTAACATTTAGAGAATGGCTGGATGATTTCGCTTCTCCAGGAACCAAGTTGACCGGAGAAGAACTTATAAAAAAAGAAATAGAAGAGGTCAAAAAAAGATCATTAACTGCGCACTCTCAACTTATGCAATATTACCAACGCCTGGAAAATGGAGAAAGAGACCTTTATTTTTGAAAAAGGCCTGCTTGAAAAGGCAGATAGAACAAGAAAAGAATTCTGTAAGGACGAAGTGCACCTGAGGGGCATAATAGAGTTTTCCAATCACTGCGTAAGAAACTGTGTTTACTGCGGATTGAGAAGGGATAATAAAAATATAGCAAGATACAGGATGACTGAAGGAGAAATAATAGCCCTGGCGCTGGAGATTATTAATAAAGGAATAAAAACCATTGTGCTTCAGTCAGGGGATGATTTTTACTATACCCAAAAATCTCTTTGCAATATAATTTCCAAAATAAAAGCAAAAACAGATATAGCAATTACACTAAGCATCGGAGAAAGGCCGTTAGATGATTACCAGGCGTTTAAAGACAGCGGGGCAGATAGGTATTTACTTAAACACGAGACAATAAACCCCGCGCTTTATAGAATTATGCACCCCGGCCAGGACCTAAAGCAGAGAATAAAGATCTTGGAATACTTAAAAAAAATAGGCTTTCAAATTGGTTCAGGCAATATCGTAGGCCTTCCCCATCAGACTGTTAAGGACTTAGCCTGCGATGCGTTATTTTTAAAAGACCTAGACGTGGATATGGCCGGGATCGGCCCGTTTATCCCCCAGAAAGATACGCCGTTGAGGGATCAGCCAGCAGGAGATTTAGATTTGTGTTTAAAGGTTTTAGCCATGACCAGGATCTTAACAAAAAACGCTCACCTGCCGGCTACAACTGCCCTGGCAAGTTTAGATAAAGAAGCCGGCCAGCTCCGGGCCTTAAAATCCGGGGCCAATGTAATTATGCCTGACTTTACCCCCGAAAATTACCGTAAAGATTATAAGATTTACGATAACAAGGTCGAAGTAAGATTAGAAAAAGCAAAACAGATAATCTCAAAGGCAAAAAGGACGATTTCTCAAGGGAGAGGGGACTCTTTGAAATATGAAGAAGACTCCTAAAGGTTTAAGATTACATATTGCTATTTTGGGAAGAAGAAACACGGGCAAGTCGTCTTTATTAAACTGCTTGACCTCGCAATACGTTTCAATAGTCTCCTCTCACCCCGGCACCACCACTGACCCGGTGGAAAAACCAATGGAGCTTTTGCCGATTGGCCCGGTTTTATTTATTGATACTGCCGGCCTGGATGACGTGGGCGGGCTGGGGATTTTAAGGATAGAGAAGACAGTTAAGATGTTTGACCGGGCGGATGTTATTCTGTTGATAGCCGAGGCCTGGGCCTGGACTGATTTTGAAGAAAATATCCTAAAAGAGGCAGAGAAAAGAAATACGCCTATTCTGGTAATTTTAAACAAGATCGATATTCGGGAGGCTGAACCGGATTTAACCAAGAAACTAAAAAAACAAGGCATACCTTATTTAGAGGCGTCCTGTCTGGATAAGACATGGGAACTAACCGCCCGGGTAAAGGCCGAGATAATAAATATTCTGCCACTTGATTGGATAAATCCTCTTCCAATAATCTCTGATCTAATAACCGAAAATGACTTGATTATTTTAGTTATCCCGGTTGATAAAGAGGCGCCCAAGGGCAGATTAATCCTTCCCCAACAGCAGACAATAAGAGAGATCTTAGACAAAAAGGCAAACTGCCTGATAACCGATGAAAAAAAACTCCCGGCTTCCCTTAATAATTTGAAGAAAAAGCCCAAGGTAGTGGTGACCGATTCTCAAGTATTCAAAGAGGTTTTTGAAGCTGTCCCTTCCGACATCCTGGTCACCAGCTTTTCCATTCTCTTTGCCCGTTCTAAAGGAGACCTGCGGGAATTCGTAAAAGGAGCCGCTGCGCTTGATGATTTGAATCCCCCGGATAGGGTCTTGATCGCCGAGGCCTGCACCCACCACCCGATAGGCGATGATATCGCTAGAGTAAAGATCCCCAACTGGATTGCCCGAAGAACAGGCCGCAAAATAACCTTTGACGTCTATTCAGGCCATGATTTCCCCCCGGATTTAAGCGCTTACAAATTGATTATCCACTGCGGCAGCTGCATGCTAAACAGAAAAGAGACCCTCTCCCGAATCTATCAAGCAAAGTCCCAGGGAATTCCCATCACTAACTACGGCACCGCCATCGCCCACCTTCACCAAAACCTAAAAAGATCCCTCGAGATTTTTTCTTAAACCTGCGGGGGTAGGAATATAATCACTTTTGGCTTGATTCTGAGAGTATTGAGGGGTAAAATATAAACATTCGGGGACGGTTCTGACCGCAATCCCCAGAGCTGTTCCCAAGACGTATTGCAATCTTGCTAATTTTTATTTTTTAAAGAAAAAATCACAAGAAGACAGAAAGATATATCAAGACTATTAAAAGAAAAAAGCAAATACACAAGAAAAAAATAAATAGAAAACGGGGACAATACTTGGTTAAGAGGCGGGGATGATGAAAGCAGGGGATATATTGTTATTTAAAGCGGAGGAGGATTTGTTGTCGAAGTTGATTGCCTGGGGGACGGATAGCAAGTATTCGCATGTGGCGGTTTGTGTTGCTCCGAAGCTTGATGTTGCAATCGAGGCAATGACCAAGGGCGGGGTGAGGGCGCGCGATATAAGCCAGATTCCACAGCAGTATGATATATACAGGATTAAAGAAGAGTATAGTTACGATTTACGTAAGACACTGGCTTATCTGGTGAAACAACTGAATAATAGATATGATTATCGGGGTGTTCTTTATCTGGGGATTTTGAAACTTATCGCAAAAGTATTCAAAAAAGTTAAAGCCACTACCAATAAACTACAGAAAAGTAAGGATTACTTTTGTTCCGAGCTCTGTTATGAGGCATTTAATTTCGGCGGGCTTGACATTGTTCCCGATGTTTCCTCAGCAGATATAACCTCTCCCGGCGACATCGCCAAAAGCGCCGTTGTAGAGAAAATAACGGAATAATATCCGGGGACGGTCCTGGCCGCAAACTTAAAACGGTTTTGACCGCAAACCTAGACTTTTCACCAAAGCGCGATAAAAGAAACCGGGGATTTAAAAAAAGAAATAGAGAAAGCGATGAGGAAAAGAAAGCTGGTATCTCTTTATACCTTTAATAATATTATTGAGGGAGAAAGACTAAGGAATCTTTTAGAAGAAGAAAAAATCCAGGTAATGATCCGTTCGCTTGAAGATTCTGCATATGATGGAATATTTAGACTTCAGGTTGGGGCGGGTAAAATAATGATTTTTGAAGAAGATGTTGAAAGAGGTAGAGAAATTATCAAAGAATTCAGCAAAAACAGCGGCGAAGCCTAAGGGGAATGAAACGTAAAGGAGTGAAATATGGCAAATTTTTCTTTTGATATTGTTTCTGAAGTAGACCTGCAGGAGATGGACAATGCGGTAAATCAGACTAAGAAGGAGTTGGCTCAGCGCTATGATTTTAAAAATAGTAAATCATCCATTGCCTATGATCGCAAGGAGAAGAAAATTACCCTGGTTGCAGATGATGACTTTAAGATGAGAGCTCTTACCGATATTTTAACTGCCCGAATGGCTAAAAGAGGCATTGCTTATAAAGCGCTTAAATTTAAAGATGTTGAGAAAGCCTTTGAAGGATATTTGCGTCAAGTAGCAGAAATATCTACCGGTATTGATAAGGAAAAAGCCAAAGAGCTTACCGCTGGTATAAAAAAGCTTGGCCTTAAGGTGCAAACCCAAATTGAAGGCGATAAAATCAAGGTCCGCTCAGCCAAAAAAGATAATTTACAGGCAGTTATCACGCACTTAAAAGGATTGAAGTTTTCCATCCCGCTTAATTTTTGTAATTATCGGTAGTGCGCTGATTCCGGGATTCCGGGGACACGATACTTAATTATACCCGTTAAAACGAACAAGCCAGCAAGAGGCGGCCTGGAAGAATTCTGAGTAGAACGGGGTGTTCCCCAACGGCTGTTATTCAAGGAAAAATTTACAGGCTGGAGCGTCTTTTTACCGGCTTATTCTAAAAAGAAGGGCCGTTCTTGACAAGCTTTTGAACAATTCTAAAATGGCCGGTATATGGTATATCGGGATTAAAAAAGAGAAACATGAAAGAAGGTAACTTTTTCAATAATGGAGGTTAAATTATGAGCGAAAAATTACAAAAGATACTTCAGGAAAATGCCCGGTTTGAAAAAGAAACACCGTATAATTTTTGCGACCGGTGGTGCGAGCGGTGTTCTCTCGAAAAGCAAGTGCGCTGTAAGCTTTATCAGGATGAAATTGAGCGGAAAATAACCTGCATTGCCCACGGCAGGGATGAAGATGATCCGGAGATGACCGTTGAAGTTATGAAACAGCAGTTTAAGTCTGCAGAAAATCTTCTTGAAAAATATGCCCGGGAAAGTGAAATTAATTCCGATGATGGTATAAATGAATTGGATTTTGCAAAAATAAAAGCACATATTGAGTTTGCAAAAAATAATCCGTTGCGTTATACAACAGAACAGTATCGCAGGAAAACGCAGATATTTTTAAAAGGCACATTTTATAAAAAAGAACGGGTAAAGCCTAAAATTGCCTATGATTTTGAAACAGTTGCCTGGTACCACACGCTCTTGTCGGTAAAACTACACAGGGCATTATGCGGATTTCACGAACCTGTTAACGAAGATGAGTTTGGGCTCTATGATGCCGTTGCTCAATTTGCGATCTGCAAAAAAGCGATTAAGAAGTCGGTGGAAGCTTTACGGAAAATTAAACCGATTTTCACTTCTTGCCATATCCAGATATCAGAACTTCTTGCCTTACTGCATAACGTCCACAGCCGAATAAAGATGCTGGAAGAGAGTATATAGAATAACAGGGAATTTACGGGGCCGTCCCTCGAGGGGGCCGCGTCCAACATCCTGCTGGAAGAAAGAGAATGATCCCTAAAGAAACGTGCAAATGGTTTAATGTTTGTTCCCTTAAAAGGTTTTATGAGCAGAAAAAACTGGATAAAAGATGGATTGAAGATTATTGCTGGAGCAATAGTCCGGATTGCGTAAGAAAACAGATGGAAGAACAGGGAATTCCTCATTCCGATAATATGCTTCCCGATGGTTCGATAGATAGAGAACTGACCTGATGAAGAATCCCCGGGCATCTCACAATGCTTGATTAAGAGGCGGGGATTATGATATTATCAAATCCGTTCCCAAAACCCGCTGAGGAGATTTCAGAAAAAAATATAAAGGAGGGCCGCCATGCCGTATGATAACAGTTTGGATGAACGTTTGTTTTCAAAGTCTTGTGAAACCGAAACAGAGCGATTGACCGTAAGTGTCCATTCTTATAATAAAGGGATCAAGAAGCTGCAAGTTAGCAGAGAGAACAAAAATGATCAGGACGAGTTTAAGTTTGCCAAGCTGGGAAGGATGACCAAAGAAGAGATAGAGCCCCTGCTTCCTTTGTTGCAGGAAGCATTGAATTATATGTAATATCCGGGAATATATACTTAACATCAGATAGATTTGGAGGGTGAAAACTATGCCGATATACAG
Organism: Candidatus Omnitrophota bacterium; assembly: GCA_034717435.1. Taxonomy (NCBI): domain Bacteria; kingdom Pseudomonadati; phylum Candidatus Omnitrophota; species Candidatus Omnitrophota bacterium. The sequence continues at coordinate 2,561 of JAYELI010000019.1, read as the reverse complement.
TTATATCTGTAAAGATTGTAAAGAAAAATTTGATTTATTAGCAGGAGTAACATCAGAAAAGACAGAACTAAAATGCAAAAAGTGCGGCAGTAAAAATATTGAAAAAACATTTGCGTCTTTTAGCGTGGGTGATTCTTCCAACAGCAAATCTAAATCTTCAGGTTCGAGTTGTTCTACAGGAACCTGCCCTACTTGTTTTTAGGGAAGATGGCTAAAACCAAACGGTTTATTTATGAAAACTTTATAAAATGGCAGGGAGAAAAGAAAGGTTTACTTTCTTCGCCTGATAAGCTTAACATCGAAGTAGCTGCTCCTCCTGAATTCAAAGGTCATTACGGCAAATGGAGCCCGGAAGATTTATTTGTTGCCGCGGTCAATTCCTGTATTATGACTACGTTTTTATATTATGCTCAAAGGAACAATTTAAATGTTTTAAACTACAAAAGCAAGGCTTGCGGTATGTTGGAAATGCAGGAGGGTAAACTGGTTTTTACGCAAATAGGCGTTGAGCCGGAAATTATTATTGTTTCTTCCGAAGACCGCAAAATAGCAAAAGAATTTATTGATAAGGCAGAAAACAACTGTCTTATTTCCAGTTCTATAAAAGCTAAAGTCAAAATTATACCGGAAATAAAAATAGGTAACGGAATTTAAACAAGGAAAGGAAATATATGGCTGGTTTTTTGGACCAATTTAGAAGAAATGTGATTTCAAACGTCTGGAAGGATAAGCCTGATGAGCCTAAGGTAAAGGATATAGATGATAAAATTGCTTTAGGGGTTTTGCTCTGGGTTGTGGCTGAGGCCGATGAAAAGTTTCTGCCGGAAGAGAAGGAGAAAATCAAAGAAGTCCTTATTTTGCATAGTAAAATTCCAAATGAAGATATACCGGCTGTTTTAGCCTCGATTGAAGAAGCGGCTAAAGAAAGAATAGATTTATATCAATTTACTCACGAGATAAGTGAGAATTTGCCCAAAGATATCAAAATATCAATTATAGAGAACCTTTTTCGCATTGCGTGTGTTGACAAAGAGTTAGATAACAATGAAGTCGAAATTATAAGGAAGATATCAGGTTTGTTTAGAATAGCCCATAGCGATTTTATTGATGCCAAGATAAAGATTATGAAGGAGTCTAATTTAGGATAATTCCGGGGACACGATACTTGAATGGCAGAAACAAAACAAAGAATAAAAGACATAAAAGAGATATCAATCGCCATTGATACGTGGGATGATATCTTTTCTGATTTTGACCCCCGGCTTTTTAATGTCCGCGCTCTTTCGGAAGATTTTATAACAGAGCTTAAAAAAAGATATCGCGAAACACGCAGAGGCAGTTTTCTTATTACTATATATGCTCCGGTTTCACTTAAGAACGAAACGCAAGAAAAGACGGTTATCCTGAGATTGAAAAGATATTTCAAGCATAGAGCCATGCAAAGACAGAAAGAAGTCAGCCGCATCAGGAGGCGCGGGATTACCTTTGCGATACTCGGTGTTTGTTCTTTGGGCCTTCTCACGCTACTTACGTATTTTCAGTTATTCAACGAACTTACAATCGAAATTATTGCTATCATACTTATGCCCTTGGGTTGGTTTGGGATCTGGGAGGGTTTTTCTAAGATTGTTGATACCTCGCCCAAGTTTATTCAGGAAGAGATGTTGTTTGACAAACTTTCAAAAGCAGTCTACCAGTTTAGGCACATAGATGACTGAGGTATGAAAATTTCAGTTAGGGTTAAGCCGCAAGCCAGGGAAAACAAAGTTGAAAAGAAGGGTGAGAGCAACTATTTGGTTTGGGTAAGGGCAAAAGCTATAGGGGGTAAGGCCAATCAAGCTGTAGTAAAGGTATTATCGGAATATTTTGATATAATTAAATCCGAAGTTATTTTAGTCAAAGGCAAAAAAACAAGGGATAAGATTTTTACGGTGAATGTATAAAGTGCTTCTGCCATTTAAGGTATATGCTCTGGATCAAATGTTGGGTTTGCAGGAAGGCATCAGCAAGGATGAGTTAGAGCAGGCCATGCAGGGGCATATCCTGGACCGGGCAGAATTAATCGGTTTATATGGGAAACACTAATGCGATTTAGTATAAGCAATAATAAAAAGATACTATTAAGAGCAAAGATGGACAGATTGAAAATCCGCAAGGACGACATTGAAGAAAAATTTATCCGCTCAAGCGGAAAAGGCGGGCAAAAAGTCAATAAGACATCCAGTTGTGTTTATTTAAAACACCGGCCGACCGGGATAGAAGTAAAATGTCAAAAAGAACGCTCTCAAAGCCTGAATAGATTTCTGGCCAGAAGGATTTTGGCCGATAAGATTGAAGCGCTTATCCTGGGAAGGAATTCGGAAAAGAGGAAGCGGATAGAAAAAATAAGAAGGCAGAAGCGCAGGCGTTCCAAAAGAGCAAAAGAAAAAATACTCAAAGAAAAAAGAAAGAAGTCTGAAAAGAAAGAGCTGCGCAGACCGCCGGGAATAGAGAAAGAATAGGCTGTTTTGAAAAATACTGTTATCTACGAATTAAAAGTGCACAGTTTTAGAGCGATTTAA
>JAYELI010000018.1:2685-15899 GCA_034717435.1 Candidatus Omnitrophota bacterium | reverse complement strand
AATCTCTTCAGAAATAACCTTCGACATCCTGGCCAGTGTTTTATTTTCAATACCCTTGGCTACGCTTAAAATTATACTCCGGGAAAAATCGTATCCTTTAAGCCGCCTTACAACACTTCGCATGACATGCGATGGAACAGCCAGCGTTATCAATGCTGCATTTGTGATTACTTCTTTTAAATCAGCGGAAATTACAATTTCTTTCGGAATCCGCACCGAGGGTAAAAACTTAACATTCTCCCTTTCTTTATTTAAAAAGTCAACATAATCTTTAAATGCACCCCAGAGAAAAACCTGATATCCCTTATTTGCCAGCAGAATAGCCAGGGCTGTCCCCCATCCTCCATCACCTAAGAGAGCTATCTTCATTTTTCAGTGATCCTTTTTTCTTTTCCCTGAAGCAAACGCTTTATGTTCGGACCATGCCTAACGCCAACAAACAGGGCAATTATTACGCTAAAACAAACCAGTATTAAAAATCCCTCTCTTTGCTGATAAAAAACAGCCACAAAAACAGGCAGGCTGGTAAACGCTGATAGAGAAGCCAAAGAAACATACTTCCAGATCACCATAACTACAAACCATACCAGCAGACTTAACATACAAGCCAGAGGGCAAATACCCGATAATGCCCCTAATGATGCGGCAACTCCCTTGCCTCCTTTGAACCTAAGAAATATGGTCCAGTTATGCCCGCCGACTACTGCTGCTGCCATAATAATCCTGTAAAAATCAAGGGTTATTACCGGAGCTCTATTATAAAAAAAGCCGGCTATCACCCAAACAACCAAAAATCCCTTAGCTGCGTCCAGAAATAATACCAAGACTCCCCATTCTTTGCCAATTATCCGAAAGACATTAGTAGCGCCGATATTTCCGCTGCCGTGCTCCCTTATGTCAATGTCTTTAATCAACCTTCCGGCTAAATAGCCAAACGGGATAGACCCTGTTAGATAAGCAGTTGTAATCGCCAATACCAACAATAACACTTTTAAGCCCTCTGGGCCAGCCGTTTATTCTCTCTGGTAATGTAATTTATCCCTGAAGCTACAGTAAGAAACGCGGTTATGTTCCAGATTAAAAAAGAAAAATTAAAATTTAAAAGAACCGCCGACACTGTCATCATCTGAAAAAAGGTGGTAGTTTTTCCCAGAAGATCCGGCTCTACCTTGATACTCCCGGTAACCATATAAACTATAGCCAGGCCCATTACTATAACTACATCCCGGCCGATAACTATGATAGAAACCCAAAGAGGAAGCTTGATTAAAAACCGGTGATTCAATGACAAACAGATAAAGGCAGAAATTAAAAGAAGCTTATCAGCGGCTGGATCGAGAAACGTACCTAATTCTGTTCTTTGTTCTTTTGTTTTGGCAAGATAGCCGTCTATTGCATCGGTCAGGATAGCCGTCAGAAAAACAATCGTCGCAGCAACCTTCAGAATCTCAAGGCCTGGCCGGTAATAAGCAACTAAAATAACAAACACAGGAACCAAGAAAATCCTAACCAGCGTTACTCGATTAGCCCAATTAACTTTTCTTTCCACCCTCGGCCTTTATCCCCTTATTAAATTTTTCAAATTCTCAAGCTGTTCAACGCTGCCCAGAACGATCAAAATATCTCCCTGCTTAATCCTGGCAGCAGCCCCGGGGTTATAGCAATACCTTCCGTTCTGGCTATCTTTAATCGCCACCACTATCAATCCTGTCCTTTTGGGCACTTCTACTTCTCCCAGGGTCTGACCGACAAACGGCGAACCCGGTAAAATCCCGGCTTCTTCTACTCTTAAGGTTATATCCCTCCCGCGGACCATGACATCTAAAAAGCTGACTACTGTCGGCCTGATCATTTCCGAAGCCATCCTTAAACCCCCGATAAAATTCGGCAGGACAACACAATTTGCGCCTGCCTTGAGGAGCTTAGGTTCTGATTCCTGCTCAACCGCCTGGGCCACAATGCGCAAGTCAGGATTAAGCTCCCGGGCAGAAAGGACTACGAACAAATTATCCTTGTCGGTAGATAAAGCGCTTACCAACCCTTTGGCTTTTTTAATCCCGGCTCTGAGCAGTACCTCATCTTTTGTCGGATCTTCTTCTAAATAAGATAACTTATCCAGATTATCTATTTTTTTAATTTCCTTAACATCCGGTTCCACGATCACAAACTTGTTTCCGGTGTTTACGAATTCATCTACCGCAAACCTGCCTGTTTCCTTTGCCCCGCATATTATATAATGGTCGTTCAAATTACTGATTAGTTTATCCATGGTCCTCCTCTTTAATAGATCCCGGAGCCCCCCTTCAATAATAAATGCAGCTATAACACTTATCCCGTAAAACAAAGCTCCTACACCGCCTAATATCAAAAATATAGTGAAGACCCTGCCGATGGTTGATAAAGGATGAATTTCTCCAAAACCCACCGAGGTGAGGGTTATTATCGTCATATAGGCAGCATCGATAAACGTCCATCTCTCGATCAACATATATCCCATGATACCGCTGAGGATAACTCCACCTAATACCAACAAAATATTAATTACCTTTTTTTTCATAGGCAATGATTAGCATATCATATCCTATGCAAAAATCAAGGGAAATATTGACAAAGGAAATGATTCTGTGCTACACTTTCAGAAAGTGGAGGGTTAAAAAATGACTACTGACTTCATAAAAAAAATGTCTGCTATTTTTATAATTGCCCTGCTTGCCTTTTCCTGGTCAAACAGTTATGCCGGGCAAGATCCAAAAACCAGCATGTACGATGCATTAGCCAATGGTTATTCGGCTACCGTCAAAAGAAACAAGGCCCTGGCGATTGAATGGTTCAAAAAAGCAGCCAGTCTTGCCCGAAAAGCCAGAAGCTGGCAGGGCTGTATTGATAGCGGGTATGGCCTGTTGGCGTTAGAGCAAATCAACGAAGCCGAACTTTTATTTACCAAGGCATTTGCTTTTGCTGAAAGGAATAGGGATTGGCGGGGCTGCGTGGCCAGCGGTTACGCCTATAGCGGCCTTCCAATAATGCTAAAGAAACAACAAGCTGTGATCTCTGCTTTTGAAAAAGCGGCTCGTTTTTCCAAAAGAGACGGGGATTGGCGGGGATTATTAGAAGCAGGTAAAGGGCTTTTTAGCATAGGCCGGCGGGAACCAGCTGTTAAATATTACAACCAGGCTTTCCAGACAGCCAAAAAATTAGAAAGTGCCGAGGGGCTAAAGAACCTGGCTGTTACTTACCGGGAGTCAGGCAATCCTGAAAAAGCAAGGGAATGCAGCCGCCTTGCCGGCGCTTCAATCGCTCCTCCTGCCGGCTGGCAGCCGGCAGGCGAAACAGTAGCCGGGCCTCCCCAAATCAGTCCCGAGATCCAAAAGGCAAACCGGCTAAGCGCTGATAAAGAAATTGCTCAAAAAATAAAGTGGCTTATTGAACAGAAAAAAGCAGAGGTCAAAAGAAAGGAAAAAGCTAACGTCTGTCTTAACTATTACTACCCCTATGCCAATTATTTTTCCTGGCGGCCGACTTACGGCTCATGGACGGTAGGCTGGGCTTCATACTGTTTAAGAAACTATTACTTCAGCAACGGCCTCTGGTATTGGCGAACCACCTGCCCTTAAAAAATCACCGTCCCCTTTTTCTGAAAAACGACTTCTTCTTTCTTGGTTCGTTCTTGGTCCCTTTTTCGTCGGTTTTGTCCTTTTTACTTTTTTTCCCTTTCCACATAATCTTCCAGGGGTCTTCTTCGATGATCCTGGCAAATTCCTTGGCGTGCCCGGTAGCCTCTTTCAAATTAACAATTATTTTCCGGACATCTTCCCGGTTAGCGACTATTAAATCATCGGCATCATTAAGAAATTTCTGCAGGCTCACTGCCGCTACTTCTATTTCATCAGCTATCTTTTTACCTTTCTTTAACAATTCATCCATCTGGATCGGATCAGTGCCGACAATAGTATCTCCCGGCACAAGCACCGGGCTATCTTTGGATCCCGGTGTAAGCTCAACATATTTTTCGCCCATAAAACCCATAGTATTGATATAGGCCTGGGAATCCCTGTGAATCCGCGCTACCGGCTTGAGCATTAAGGTAAGCTCTATATTGGCATCTTCCTTATTTAAAAGCCGGATATCCTTTACCTCTCCCACCTTAACACCGGCGAATCTGACCGGCGCGCTGTTATCTAAACCGCCGGTAAAATTGAATCGCACCTTAATCGGATATCTTTTTTCCAGAATGTGCAATCCGCCTACATAGAAAACTAAAACAAACAGGATGGTGAAGCAAATAACAATCATTATCCCTGCTTTAACTTCCGGTTTAAAATAATCCATAGCTATCCTCCCATTAAATCTTTAAGATAATCTTTACTCGATCTCCTTAGGGGAATCGGGCCGTCAGGAGAGCCGGTAATGAATTGTTGAATTATTCCGTTTTTTGAATCTTTTATTTCCTGCGGAGTGCCGATCTCTATTATCCTGCCTTGATGAAGCATTGCCATCCGGTCAGCTATCCGAAAAGCGCTTCCCATCTCATGAGTAACCACCACTGAGGTAATGCCTAATTTCCTGCTCAAATCCATAATCAATTTATCAATAACACTGGCCATAACCGGATCAAGGCCTGCTCCGGGTTCGTCATAGAATACTATCTCCGGATCCATGGCAATAGCCCGGGCAAGCCCTACCCTTTTTTTCATTCCTCCGCTGATCTCAGCCGGCTTCAAATCTTCAAACCCGGTCAATCCCACCAGCTCGAGTTTCATCTTTACCATAATACCGATAATCGTATCGTTTAATTTAGTATGCTCGCGCAAAGGCAAGGCAACATTCTCGCCTACAGTCATAGAATTAAAAAGCGCCGCGCCTTGAAACAACATTCCAAAGTGTTTACGAGCTTCATCCATTTCATCCTCATTTAAGCAGGTGACATCTTTTTCTTTAATAAAAATTTTTCCGGAGTCCGGCTTCAGCGCCCCGATCATCATCCGCAGCAACGTGCTTTTTCCGCAGCCCGATCCGCCCATAATAACCATGGTCTCGCCTTTTTCTATCTGAAGACTAACATTATCAATAATTCTTCTTGCTCCAAAGTCTTTCACTAAATTACGAATTTCTATAACCGCCATAACAACCTCTTATTTTACGAATTACAGTTTACGGTTTTTTAAACGCTCTGGCTGCTCTCTACTCTCTACTCGCTGCTTTCGAAGAAGTCTATGTTACTTTTAGGGGAATACAAAGTAAAATATTGCGGTAAATACGCAGTCAGCAAGGATAATCAGTATGGTGGAGAGCACCACTGCGGTAGTGGTAGATCTACCCACCCCTTCTGCTCCGCCTTTAACAATAAAACCCTGATAACAGCCGATCACACCGATAATCCCGGCAAATGCCAAACTCTTGATCAACCCGGTGAATATATCTTTTAACACCAGGGCATCAATAGTCTTTGAAATATAAAGACCGGATGAAATCCCTAAGTTTCCCACTCCGATGATATAGCCGCCGACCATCCCCATCCAGTCAGCAAAAATAGTCAGGCAGGGCAGCATAACAAGTATTGCCAGAACCCGGGGGACGATTAAAAACCTGACCGGGTTTATTCCAATGGTCTCCAGAGCGTCTATTTCTTCAGAAACCTTCATTGTTCCCAGTTCTGCTGCCATAGCCGAACCAGACCTGCCGGCTACTACTATAGCAGTAAGCAGCGGCCCTATTTCCCTGGTCATAGATACAGCTACCAGGCTTCCTACGTACATTAGCGCCCCCATCTTCTGAAGTTGATACGCGGTCTGCATCGCCAGGACCATCCCCATAAACAAAGAAACCAGAAATACGATAGGAATCGAGCCCACGCCGATCTCTACCATCTGGACAAACACATGGTTTGATTTGAAAGGCTTTTTCTTTAGCGGAGCGGCAAAAATCCAGTAAGCCGCTTTTTGAAATAAACGATAAATACTGGAAACGTGATTTAAAAAGTTAATGGCCTGGCGGCCGATATAACCAAACAGTGCTTTCATTTTACTTTTCCCCTAAAAACTTTTTGCCGCGCCGGCTTCATTGTCAAATATAGAAAATACATTGTCCAGCCGGGCAACCTCAAACACGTTTTTGATAGACTTACGCAGGCCCGCCAGCTTTAAATTTCCTTTGTACTTAGAGACCTTCTGTAAAGCTTCGATAAAAGTAGCTAACCCCGAGCTGTCAATATAGGTAAGGCCTTCTAAATTAATCAGAATAGATTTTTCCTTCTTTTTAATCAATCCGTCAAACTCTTTCCTGATCGAGGGTGAACTATATAAATCCAGTTCTCCTTTTATATCCACTATTTTTACATTACCCTTTTGCCTAATCTTTACTTCCATAGCTCTTCTCCATTCTTCTCTTTTTATATTTCACAAGACAAAGCTCTGTTCCCGCCGGCAGTGAGGTATCATATTTAACTTCATCCATTACCTTGTTGATAAAATGGATTCCCAGTCCTCCCGGTTTTATGTCTTTTAAATCTCTGGATTTAAAAGTCTCCGGGTCGCTTTTCCGGCCAAAATCTTTAATCAATATTTCAAGGCGGTCGTCAAAGATCCTGAAACATACAATAATCTCCTTCTGATTATTTCCAAGATAGGCATATCTTACAACATTTGTGCAAGCCTCGTCAACAGCTAAAACCATTTTTTTGATCTGGCCTCTTTTAAAATTCATCCTGGCCGCTATTTTAGATACAACGCTGCGTACCAGCGCCATCCATTTAGGATCGCTGGCCACTGTTAATTTAATCTCATTGGGCACAAACTTCTTATTCATTTTCAATTTTTTTGTTTTTCTTTCTACTCTCTACTATTCTTATCGCCAAAGCAGTCAAATCGTCATGCTGCACAACCTCCCTGGAGAAATCAAGCACTTCATCGATCAGGAAATTGACCGTGGCCTTTACCGGCAGGCTCCCTGCTTCCTTTTTCTTGATCATCTTTTTTAACCTCTGAAGGCTGAATTCAACAGACTTTTTATTCCTGGCTTCAATTATTCCGTCGGTATAAGCAAGCAAAAGCTTATTCCCTTTAATATCTATTTCGGTTTTAGTATACTCAACATCGGGAAGTATTCCCAGGGGAAGGCTTCTGGCTTTTTCCAACAAGCTGATTTTCCTGGAAGGAATGTCTAAAAATACCGGGGAAAGATGCCCGGCGTTGGAAAAACTGATCGTCTTTTTCTTGGCATCTAATACCATATAAATCAGGGTAACAAACATCCCCCGCATGGTTTTCTTAACCAGGATATTATTAACGCTATGAAGCAGTTTGTCCGGCTGGCGAAACTGACTGGCTTGATTTCTAAGCTCGGTCATTGTCTTAACCATATACAGCGCCGCCGGAACACCTTTTCCCGAAACATCCCCGATCACTATCCCCAGGCAGTTTCTATCTAACTTTATGAAGTCGTAAAAATCTCCCCCTATTTCCCGGGCAGGAATACTCCGGGCATATAGGCTGATTCCATCCACTTTCGGGTAAGTACCGGAAAGAAAGTTCTGCTGGATCTGGCTGGCAATAGCCAGTTCCTGTTCTACCTTTTGCTTTTCTAATATATCCTTGTGCATCCGGGCATTGGCTATAGCAATAGCGGCCTGGCTGGCAAAAGCAGTAAACAGGTCAATATCCTCTTGATCGAACATCTCCCTGTCAAGGGGGTTAATGGCCTGTAATACTCCGATGATCTTACCCCTGACCTTCATCGGAACGCAGAGAATTGACTTAGTCTTAAAGCCGGTAGTTTGATCGGGCTTACCAAAAAAACGGCGGTCTTTGGTTACGTCCTTGACCAAAAGAGGCCTTTGATATTTTGCCACCCAGCCGGCTATTCCCTGTCCTATTTTTAACCTGAATTTCTTCTTGACCTCTTTCCCCTTACTGCCCAGGGCAACTTCATAAACCAATTCCCCGGCCTGTTCGTCAATCAACATCAACGAGCTTGCCTCTGCCCTGATAACCTGTTTAGCAATCTTCATAACTATGCCCAACAGTTCTCCCAGATCCAGGGTTGAATTTATAATCCTGCTGATTTCTATAAAACTTGAAAGGCCTTTAACCCTTTTTTGGATAATTTTGATATTGGTTTTTCCGGACTTTTCCATAATTTATCCAATTCTGTTATATTTTATCATAGCTATTGTTTTTCAACAATCAAATTCTTTGAGACATATTTATTTTTCTGACTTCCGGCTCCTGTCTTCCGGCTTCAACCTTATCAACTCATAAATAACCACGGTCTTGTCTTTTCCTTTGACCTTAGCCTCCCCCAGGGGCCTTACTTCTACTATCTCCTTTACCTTTTGGTAAGTAGCCTCAGTAATAATAGTTTTAACATTATAATCCCGGGTCAAGCCCTGCACCCGGGAGGCCAAATTCACCTCATCTCCAATGACCGTGTAATCCATTATTTTACTCGAGCCCATATTACCGACCAGCATTTCGCCGGTATTTATCCCTATTCCGATATCTAATAATTCTTTTCCCTGCCCTTGCCACTGCTCCTGCAATACCTTAAGCTCCTTTGACATATCCAGGGCAGTAAGACACGCCCTTTTAGCATGGTCAAGGTGAGAATATTTTGAGGGCGCTCCAAATATCACCACCAATGCATCACCGATAAATTTATCCAGAGTCCCGTTATATTTAAATACGATCTCGGTCATCCGGTCAAAATATTCATTAAGCGTATGCACCACCTCTTCCGGCGAATGCCGCTCACAGTAAGGGGTAAAGCTTTTTATATCAGCGAACAACACGCTTAGTTCTTTTTTCTCTCCGCCTAATTTTAATTTGCCGGGGTCACTTAAGATTTCGTCCATAACGCTGGCCGGCAGATAATGGCCAAAGGCCTTTTTAACCCAGCGCTTTTCCCTTTCCTCTACGATATAGCGGTAACCGATCATAACTAAATAAACGAATAAAATTACTGCCAAAGGATCAGCTATTGCCAGCCATAGTCCCTGCCGGGTAAAGAGGTAAAAATTAACGGCTAAATAACAAGCCAAAACCCCTAAGACCGTCAGGATGCTTCTTAATGGTTTAAGCCGCAGGCTGATAAACCCGACGCTTAAACCCAGCAAAACAAACATCAGATGATTTATCCACCTGCTGACCGGAAAAAGAAAGTCCCTTTTTAAAATACTATTGATAATATTGGTGTGGACGCTGACCATCGGGCTTTTGGGAGAAAACGGGGTTGCCCTTAAATCCGTGGTTCCGGTAGCAGTCAATCCCACTAAAGCAATTTTATCTTTGTAATCAGTGAGAGGGATACAGGGCTTTTCTCCTTTTTTCAGCTGGCCGGCGGCCTTTAAGATCCCCAGCGCCGAATAACCGTTAAACCCTTCTAAATCTGCGGCATAATTTATCAGTATCCTGAACTGGTTGTCGATAGGAATTTTGAATGCGTTGTTAAGGCTTTTTTCTACGCTGATATATTTACCGCGGGTTATCTGCATATCCTGCGGGCTAATCTCCAGATAGTTCATAACCAGCCGGAGGTCTAAGGAAGGGTAAAATTTACCATCAACTTCAATAATCAAAGGGGAAAACCTGGTAACACCGTCTCTGTCCGGAGGCGCATTTATAAATCCGCCCTGAGAAACTTCGGCCAGCTCTGGAAACGGAAGAATGGCTTTTTGCCTGTCAGCTTCAAAAAAATAGGCGTAGATCACATTTCCAACAGCTTCTGTCGCCTCAACCAGCCTTTGATCGCGTTCCGGGAAGGACTCGCTTAATTCGGTAAACAAGATATCAAAACCGATTGTCTTCGGCCGGTACTTCCGGTCAGAGAGCGCCTTAATCATGGCAGCATGATGCCCCCTTGACCACGGCCAGCGGCCAAGCGTCTCAATGCTCGGGTCGTCTATCCCGATAAGCATAATTTCATCGCTGACCGGCCTTGTTTTCCGCAGCTGAAAGCGCCAGTCAAGCGCCTTTAATTCCAGGACCTGCATCAGGCCGGTCCGGGAAAAAAGGGACATCAAAAAAATAGCCAGGATAATCAATCCCAGCTCCCCTAAAAGTTTTCTTTTAATAATTTTCATTAAGACAGGTTAACGCTTTTTAATCTTAAAAATCGGTTTCTCCGCTTGTCTTTAATATTTTTTGTAGTATTCTTATTTTATTTCTTGCTGCCTGGGCCGATTCGGAATCAGGATATCTTTTTATTATTCTTTGATAATACTCGCAAGAAAGCCGGAAATCACTAATGCGATATGACAAATCCGCTATCTTCATCCATTGGTTTAAAAGGTTTTTATCTTTAATGGTAAGACTAACCTTTTTTTGAACCGGAGTAGCACACCCTGTTAAAAAAATTAATACCAAAATAAAAGCTAATGCTTTCCGCATGTTAGTTAATCTCCCTTAGCCAACTTTATATTACCTGCATTGCTTCAGAAACAGAAACAACTCCTTTAATAATTTTATTCACCCCATCCTGCCTTAAGGTTTTCAAGCCCCCGCGCATAGCTGTCTCTTTTAGCTGCACATTAGAGGCCTTTTCTACCACCAGCTTCTGCAGCTCCTCGGTCACAACCAACAATTCAAACATTCCAGTCCGGCCTTTAGATCCGATATTAAAACACTCCTTACATTTGCCTTCCCGAAAAAAATCGTAGTCTTTCGATTCTCCGGAAAGATTTAATCTTTTCAATAACGCCTCATCCGGCTTGTAGGCAACTTTACAATTGGGACAAAGCGTCCTGACCAGCCTTTGAGCCATCACCGCGACAATCGATGAAGAAATCAAAAAAGGCTCAACCCCCATATCAACAAGCCGGGTAAGAGCGCCGATCGCATCATTGGTATGCAGGGTGCTAAACACCAAATGCCCTGTTAAGGCAGAGCGAATAGCCATTTCAGCGGTCTCCATATCCCGGATTTCACCGATCATCATTATATCAGGGTCCTGGCGCAGCATATGTCTCAATCCCGAAGCAAACGTCAGGCCTGCTTTGGGATTTACCTGGGTCTGACGAATTCCGGATATTTTGTATTCTACCGGCTCTTCCAAAGTCAAAATATTTTTCTGTGCTGAATTAATTTCGTTTAAGGCGGCATAAAGAGTGGTTGTTTTACCACTGCCGGTGGGACCGGTAACCAAAATTATTCCGTAAGGTCTCTTTATTGCTTCACGAAACATGATCAGATTATTTTCGTTGAATCCAAGCTTTTCTAACCCCAGCAATGCAGTCGATTTGTCTAAAATACGCATTACTACGTTCTCGCCATAAATGGTAGGAAAAGTAGAAATCCTTAACTCGATATCTTTATTCTGCACCTTCATTCCTATCCGGCCGTCCTGGGGCAGGCGCCTCTCGGCTATATCCATATCAGCCAAAACCTTGATTCGGGAAATAATCGGGGGTTGCGCATCTTTGGGAAGCTTTGTTGTTTCATACAAAACTCCATCGATTCTTATCCGGATAAAAAGCCTTTTCTCGTCCGGCTCGATATGGATATCGCTTGCGTTTTTTCTCACCGCGTCTTTTATTATCGAATCCAGGATCCTAATTACTGAAGTGCTGTCTGCCGCCCTTTTTAGTTCGTCAACGTCTTCAAAAGACCCTTCGGCTTGAAATCCTGCCGCTGCCGATATCGCCTCTGCCATGTCCCCTTCTGCGTTCGGAATTGCCGGAGATCCCTGCTGATTATAAAACCGGGATATTGCTTCTTCAATCTCTTTTTTAATTGCGAACATCGGAGTTATATCATATTTTGTAATAGCGTGAAGCTCATCAATCACCAGAACATCCGTGGGGTCGTTGACGGCTACTGTCAAAACTTTATCCAGCCTGGATAAAGCAATTACATTATGCTTTCTGGCTATGTGTTCACTGATGATGTTCACTACCTCTAAGTCAAAATTATATGTTTTTAAATCCACAAGGGGAATTTTAAGCCGGCGGCTTAATTCCTTAACTAAGATGTTTTCGTCAATATAACCTCGTTTGATCAAAATCGCCGATAGGTTTTCCCCGGAATTGACCTGCTCCTCCATGGCCTGTTGTAGTTGTTCAACCGTAATCAATTTGCTTTCTGCTACATATTCTGCAACAGATCTATGAACTTGTTTATTCGCCGCCATTTTTGACCTTTTCTTAAGGTTAAGTTAAACTACTTTTTAATAACAAGACTCTTGATCATCTTTAATAATTCCTGGTGTTTGAAAGGTTTAAACAGATATGCTTCGACAGCACAGGAACCAATGCCTCTTTCCCTGTCTGCTTTCTCTTTGCGTAATCCCGACATCATAATAATTGGGGTGTTTTTTAAATACATATCGCTTTTGATCAACCGGGAAACCTGAAAACCGTCCACCGCAGGAAGTATCACATCCAGTATAATCAGATCAGGTCTTTCCTGCTTAGCAATCTCATAACCTTCGTATCCGTCATCCGCGGTAACTACGTCAAAACCGTCATGTTCCAATGAAGACTTAAGCAATTCCTGCAAATCTCTGTAATCTTCAACAATTAATATTTTCCTTTTTTTCATTTAAAAGCTCTCCATGTATACATCTTAAAGCCTGATAATTAAATAGTCAAGAAAAATCAGCCGCAGAAAAATCAGTTACGCGGTAAAGTAAAGGTAAAATTACTGCCTTTGCCTTTCCTGCTTGCCACACCGATATTGCCTCCATGTATCTCTATAATGCTTTTGGATATTGCTAACCCCAAACCAAAACTTCTTTTTTGCGCTGACTTAGGGGGGTTCCCCGGATAAAAACGGGTAAAAAGTTTTTTTAAAACCCCTGCAGGAATCCCTGCGCCGGTATCTATCACGCTGACTTCTATAAAATTATGCTTTTCAGCCATTACCACCAGGATTTTTCCCCGGGGGGGAGTAAAGCGGATAGCATTATCAATCAGATTCGTCAACACGTCCCTGATTTTGTCGGGGTCAATAAATACCTTAATATCTTTATTCAGGCCCTTACTTTTTAAGACAACGCCTTTATCTTTCGCCAAAGGATAAAAGGAGTTGACGGTCTCTTTTATAAATCCGGCAATATATACCTGCTGTTTTTTTAACGCTGCTTTATCTGAGTGCAAATGGGAAAATTCCAGAAGGCGGTCTATCGAGCGGAAAATATAATCAAGGTTATTGTCTGCCAGAGATAAAAAGCGCTGCTGCTGCGCATTAACCCTGCCAACCTGTTTTTCTTTTATGATATTTACC
>JAYELI010000018.1:0-2675 GCA_034717435.1 Candidatus Omnitrophota bacterium | reverse complement strand
GTAAATTATGTGAAATATCCTCCATAAAATCACTTTTTGCCCTATGTAACTTTTTTAGATCTTTATTTACCTGAATCAATCTTTGATACAATCGGGAGTTGTCAATAGCCAGAGAAAATTCGTTTGCCAGCATAACAAGAAAATTTAAATCATCTTTACTAAAAACTTTCTTGTCTCTTTTATTATTTACATTCAAAACACCAAGCACTTTCTTTCTCCGCTTTAACGGCACCGAAAGCAGGGAATTATTGAAGTACTTATCGGAATTCCATTTAATAAGCCCTTTTTCCTTTTGAATATCGGTTATCAAAAGAGGCTTTCCGTTTTGCGCCACCCGGGAAGAAACACTGTTTGACTGCCCTATTTTTATACGCGTATTCTTCATAATATCCCGGTCAATCCCAATTGCACATTTTATAGTCAATTCACTATCCTGCTCATCCAATAACATCAGAGAAGCCCTGCTTACGTTTAGAAACTTAGATACCTGCTTGATAATCTTCTGCAGGCACTTATCTAAATCCAGAGAAGAATTAAGCTGGCGGGTTATATGATAAAGTATCGAAAGCCTCTCCGGGTGATTTATGAATTTTTTATCCTTAGTATTATCTGAATTGGCCTTCATCTTTCCTCCTCCCAAAACAATAC
This sequence comes from Candidatus Omnitrophota bacterium, assembly GCA_034717435.1. Lineage (NCBI taxonomy): Bacteria > Pseudomonadati > Candidatus Omnitrophota > Candidatus Omnitrophota bacterium. Next base: position 2,027 of record JAYELI010000018.1, on the reverse strand, counting down.
CCTTATTCCCTCATCCCCTACCCCGCCAAAGTTTACCTCTCCGGAAACCGGGTCAAGATAAGGAGAAGAGCAAGGGGTTATGGTAACGATTTCCGGTTCAATATCGGAAAGCATGATACTAGCTACGCCGGAAGTAACTTGAACCGGCTCAGATACGGCAGGACTATAAGCAGAGTCGTTGGCTGAACTTTCAGACAGGGAAACCGTAAAAGTGGTAGCGTTATCAAGCCAGATAATCGCGCCGTTGGAATCCTGAACCTGTACCTGCACCGTGGTGGTGCCTACCGAGGCAGACTTGCTAATTACCTTGATCCTTCCATAATCCACCAAGATATTCTCAGAGGTGCCGGTAACCGTGTTGTAATCGACATCACCTACGGTAAGATTAAATGTCTGGGGCTGACTGCAGGTAACCGCAAACTGATGACTGCCGTTATCGGCAGGGATAAAGGTATAATCGGCCGGCAGGCTAAGGTTGGAAACCGGCGAAAAGCGCACGGTGCCGCTGTAATTGGAGATAGCAGCAGAATTATAATCCAAGGCGGTCACGGTAACCGGGATTGGCTCATCAATATAAAAGAAGGCCCGGTCCTTGGGGATATCGCCAACGGTCAATTGGAAAGAGTGTGGAATAAAGGTAATTTCTTCAGAGTCACCGGATTTGGTAACATCTTCACTTACCGCTGTCCGGATAATAATAGTGCCTACCCTGTCATAAGAGACACTCATAACATAAGAACCATCTGTAAAACTTGTGCCTTCAGCCGAGGCCGGTGATATGCTTCCGTCACTGTCTAACGGGTCAACATAGGCCGGGGAAATTGTTATTTCTTCCTTAAAGTTAGGCGTGATTTCTCCAGAGGCGTTTTTAGCGGCAATAGTCAGTTCAAATTCCCCGGAAACTATCTGGGTAGCAGACTCCGCCGAAACTGAGAAATGGCTGGGCCTGAACAAAACCTCATTTGAAGCGCCGGTCATATTCGCATCCAGAGAATCAACGGCTTTAACCTTGATTGTCCCGCAATCAGGATAGATAACCAAAGCCGTGGCCAAACCGGCGGTGAAAGTGCAGGTTAAAGGAGTTAAAAGTTTTGTTCCTGAAGCCGGGGATGTATATTCTGCTTCCAGGTTGGCCGTGCCGTTGTAATCGGTATCAGTAGTAACGGTCCCTGATGAATTTATCCGGGCAATAAGCGTAATATTAAAAGCCGTGCCTGCCTCCTGAGGCGAGACAGCGCTAACCTCAAAGAACTTATCCGCCACAGTAACATGCTGCACCGCCGAATAGTTCTGGGTCCTATCGGTTTCTTTGCCGCCGTCGTAATCATTATCGTAAGCATATACCTGATAATAAACTATGGTGCCGTTGGACTGGCCGGTAACAGGCGTATCGGTAATATAGGTGCCGCATCCATCGCCATCCACTGACTGGGCGCTCATTTGAATTTCCTGTGAGCCGCTCATCCCGGCGTTGGCGGCCCAAAGGAGATGCACACCCTGTCCTGTAGAGCCTGTGGTATCGTCGTAAACTCCGCTTGGATCAGAGATATAACAGGTAATATTAAAAGTGGTATCTTGATTGGCGTATTCCGGAGAAAAGTTGGTGAATGTCGGGCCTTCCCAATCCTCATCCACGGTATAATTTATCGTTACTTCTTCCAAAACAGGACTGCTGCCGCTTTCCAGGAAACATTTATACTGCAGCCATTGACAACCGGTTAAATCATCGTTTATTTCTTCTCCTGATGTTTCATAATAATCCCCGGTGCCGGCAGGGCCTAACCAATCAGTCCAGGTGCCGGGTGAACCGCTGTTATCTTCGGCAGCGCGTAAGCGAAATTTTACAGAAGAAGCACCTGGCGTGGAAGCAATCCATTCAATAGAGTCAAAGGTGCTTATCTCTCCGGCATCAAACTGTGAGGAGGTAACCTCTGCGGAAGCAAAATACTCCATTCCCTTATACCTGTAAATATAACCTCCATAAAGGTCTCCCAGCCAGACCTTGTTATTCACCCAGTCATACTGGC
>JAYELI010000017.1 GCA_034717435.1 Candidatus Omnitrophota bacterium | reverse complement strand
CTTTTTTAGTATTTTTCGTTCCATCCGGCCAAAGAATAATAAGGTAATCAGGACTATTGCCGTAGTACCCATTGCCCCCTGATAAAAACCACACCCCAGGGCCAGGCCTATGCCGGCTACTGTCCAGAGACTGGCGGCTGTGGTTAAACCCCTGACTGACGCCTTGAATCTCAAAATCGTGCCGGCGCCCAGGAACCCGACCCCGGTAACTATCTGGGCGGCAATCCTGGCCGGATCTACCTGAGCTATTCCCTGATAAATCTCGGCGATATATATAGAAACCATCGTAATAAGCGCGGCACCCACGCAAACCAGGATATGCGTCCTAAAACCAGCGGCCCGGCCATGTATCTCCCGCTCAAATCCCACCAATCCGCTTAAGACAGCCGCTATAACCAACCGCAGCATAATCTGACCATCCGTCAACATTTTATCCCCCTCCAAATTCCAGGCTTGGCATTGCTGTTAGGCTCAAATCAAACCTTTTTCCTTTTTTATATTGCCTGTATCCTAAGCTGGCCACCATCGCCGCATTATCCGTGCAAAATTCCTTCTCCGGCCAACAGATTTTTATGCCTGATTTATCTGCTTCAGCAGTCAGTTTTTTTCTGAATCTAAGATTAGCTGCCACGCCCCCGCCGACCGCCATCTTATCAACCCTTTTCGTTTTGCAGGCAGAAATTGCTTTAGCGGTCAGGGTATCTACCACTGCCTCTTGAAAACCGGCAGCGATATCCGCTATCTGCGCTGTGCGCTGTGCGTCGTGCGTCGTGCGTTCTAATGTTTTAAAATTCCGCTTTTCTTCAAAATCCCGCTTTATTTTTCCTGACGCACGACGCACAACACACAATGCGCTACGATCAACATGATCTCTTACGTAGTATAACACAGATGTTTTTATTCCGCTAAAACTAAAATCCAGAGAATCCTTTTTTAAAAAACAGCGGGGAAATTTTATCTTTTGCGGATCGCCTTTCCTTGAGAGACGCTCAATGACCGGCCCTCCGGGATAACCCAGGCCTAATATCCTGGCCACTTTATCAAATGCCTCTCCGGCAGCGTCATCGCGAGTCCGGCCCAAAAGCTGATACCTTCCCTTCCTGTTATAAACCAAACTGGTATGGCCTCCGGAAACCACCAAGCCGATAAACGGGGAGCGGGGAATTCTCTTGCCGATAAAATTGGCCTCTAAATGGGCTTCTAAATGATTAATCCCGACAAGCTGTAACTTATGGCTGAGGGAAAAACTTTTAGCAACAGAAATCCCCACCAGCAGGCTGCCGACCAGACCAGGGCCATAGGTAACCGCGATTAAACCGATGTCTTCAAGCCCGGCTTCGGCCTGCTCCAGGGCCTGATGAATGACATAAATCACTTTTTCCAGGTGAGCCCGGGATGCTATCTCCGGAACAACCCCGCCAAATTTTTTATGCAGTTTAAGGCTGGAAAAGACAACGCTGGAAAGAACCTTTCTGCTGTTTTCTACTATGGAAACAGCTGTTTCGTCGCAGGAGGTATCTATGCCCAGCACTAACATTTTTTCGTAACTTTCAAAACTGGTTTATGGTTGTCGATGCTCGTATCGATGCTCGTCTTGGAAGCTGGAAGCTCGGGGTTTAATCCTAAATTATCCAGCTTCCAGTTTCCAGCTTCCAGTTTCGACACCAGCATCGACAACGTTAAACGAGCTTCCAGCATCACATGTTTTTAATCAGTTCGATCGCTTGCGACAACTGTCGATCATCAGCCGGGTCTTTAGGCTCAGTAAGCCCGGATATTTCCTCAGCTACTTGCTCCACGGTCGGTTCTTCTTCGTCCTCTTCCCGAGATTCTGGCTCTACGACTACATCGGGAGTAATACCGATATCGTGAATACAAATTCCACTGGGAGTAAAATATTTTGCAGTAGTTAACCTCAAAGCCGAGCCGTCGCTTAACGGAATTACTGTCTGAACCGAACCCTTGCCAAATGTTTTCTCCCCCAACAGCACGCCCCGCTTATGATCCTGGATTGCGCCAGCCACAATTTCAGAACCACTGGCACTACCTTTATTTACCAGAACAATCAAGGGATAACCGGGGTGAGTAAACCTGGCGCTGGCTCTGAATTTCATATTCTGGCTGTCCCTCCGGCCGCGGGTAGAAACAATCGGCTTGCCGCTAGAGATAAATTTATCCGCTACCTTGACCGCCACATCCAAAAGCCCGCCGGGATTATTTCTTAAATCCAAAATTAACCTGTCCATGCCTTGTTTTTCTAAATTATCCAGGGCCTGCTCCAAATCCCGGGGGGTCTTTTCTTGAAATTCAATAAGTTTAATATAACCTGTCCGCCCCTCGACCAGCCTAACATCTTTTACGCTTTTTATCTTTATTACAGCCCTGGTAATCGGGAACTCTAATAATTTCTGTTCAGGCTCTCTTAAGATAGTCAGGGTGCAATCTGTCCCCGGCTTTCCCCTCATTTTTTTAACCGCTTCCATCAGGGTAATGTCCTTTGTCGATTCATTATTGATCTTGATGATTTTATCCCCGGATTCCACCCCGGCCTTATAAGCCGGCGTATCCTCGATCGGAGAAATAATAGTCAACAGGCTGTCCCTGATAGTAATAACAATACCTAATCCCCCGAATTCACCCTTGGTTTCAACTTTCATTTCTCTGTAAGTATCCGGGTTCAGGAATTGGCTGTGTTTATCAAGGGAAGAAAGCATGCCTTGAAGCGCACCGTAGATTATGTCCCGGGCACCTACCTCTTCTACATAATCGGTTTGGATTATGCTTATGGCATCGGCAAAAATCGGCAGTTGGTCGTAAATCGATGTTTCTTTCTCTGCAGCCATTACCGGCCAGGCAAGATTCATGACAAAAGCAAATACCGCTACGTAAATAACTATTTTTTTTCTAATCATTATTGCCTCCATTATAGATAAATTGTTAAATGGTTATATTGTTAAATGGCTAAATGGCTAAATTGTTAAATGGTTAAATTGCTAAATTGCTATACTGGTTTAGCAATTTAGCAGTATATCTAGCAATTTATCAGTTTAACAGTTTAGCAATTTAGCTATTTATCAGTTTAGCTATTTTTAAGCCGCTCTTTTAATATCTCGTTTACCATCCGGGGATTGGCCATCCCCTTTGTCTGCCTCATTACCCGGCCTACTAAAAATTCCAGGGCCCTGACTTTGCCACCCTGGTAATCTTTAACCGATCCCGGGTTATCTTCTATTGCTTTATCTATTATCCCGGCCAACTGATCCTTGCTCGAGACCTGGACCAAACCCCTGTTTTTTACTATTTCAGCGGGAGAGGACTTCTTTTCGATTAATTCCGGCAATATCTGCTTAGCCATCTTAATATTAATCTCTTCGGAATCCACCATCTTGATCAATTCGGCTAAATGGGAAGCTAAAAGGCCAAGTTCTTTTATCCTCACGTGTCTCAAATTCAATTGGGCCAGCACCTCACCGGTAATCCAGTTGCTGATCTGCTTGGGATTGTTATACGATTTAACGCATTCCTCAAAATAATCCGCTAAATCCTTACTGGAAATCAATACCCCGGCGTCATAATCGGAAAGAAAATAATCTTTTTTAAAGCGTTCTTTTTTGCTTCCGGGAAGTTCGGGAAGCTGGTCTTTTATCGCTTCAATCTCAGCCGGTTCAATTACAAACGGCACCAGATCCGGCTCGGGAAAATAACGGTAATCATGGGCTTCTTCTTTACTGCGCATAGATTTGGTAACGCCTTCTGCCGCATCCCATAACCTGGTTTCCTGAATTATCCTTTCTCCTCCAGCAAGCATTTTCTCCTGGCGGGAAAGTTCATAACTTAGCGCGTCTTTAACCCCTTTGAATGAATTCATATTCTTTATTTCTACCTTCGCGCCTAAAGAGGCCGTGCCCTGAGGCCTGATCGAGACATTGGCATCACAGCGAAGACTGCCTTTCTCCATATTGCAATCGCTTATCTCTAAATAACCTAAAATTGATTTTAACAATGAAAGATACCGGTAAGCCTCCTCTGGAGAAGATATCTCAGGAGTGCTTACGATTTCCAGTAAAGGTATACCTGCGCGATTAAAATCAACCAGGCTCGTCTTAACGGATAATTCCGGATGCACGAGCTTGCCGGCGTCCTCTTCCAAATGAACCCTGACAATTCCTATCCGTCTGCCGGCGACTTCCAGATAACCCTGATAAGAAAGGGGTTCGCCAAATTGGGAAATCTGATAGTTTTTAGGCAGATCCGGATAAAAATAATTTTTGCGGTCAAACTTAAGCTTACCGGCTATCTTGCAGTTTAAAGCCAAGGCAACTTTAACAGCCCTGTTAAGCACTTCTTTATTTAAAACAGGCAAAGACCCGGGCAGTCCCAGGCAAACCGGACAGGTCTGGCTATTGGGCCGGGCTCCAAACCGGGTGCTGCATCCGCAAAATATCTTGCTTTTCGTGGAAAGCTGAACATGCACCTCTAAGCCGATATTCGCTTCGTACTTCACTGGTTGCTTTCAACTCCTTTTGAGCTTTGAGCTTTGAGCTTTGAGCTCAAAGCTCACTTGTGTTCTATTTCCGGTTTTTTCAGGTGATAGCCAGTGTTCTGCTCAAACGCGTAAGCGCATTTAAAAATAGCTTCTTCGTTAAATGGTTTAGCTATAATCTGAAGACCGATCGGCAATCCTGAAGCAGTAAAACCGCAGGGAATCGATACCGCCGGCAGTCCAGCCAGATTAACCGGAATAGTAAGTATGTCTGAAAGATACATCTTGAGAGGGTCATTGATTTTTTCTCCGATATTGAACGCAGGCGTCGGAGAGGTAGGGGTTAAAATCAAATCATAGCGGGAAAAAACCTTGTCAAAATCTTTCTTGAGCAGGGTGCGAACCTTCTGGGCCTTAATATAATATGCCTCGTAATACCCGCTGCTTAAGGCATAAGTCCCTAATATCACCCTCCGTTTGACCTCCCGGCCAAACCCTTGTTTTCTGGTATCGAAATAGGTATCAAGCAGGTTTTCTTCTTTTGCCCGATAACCATACTGGATGCCGTCGTATCGGGCAAGATTCGATGAGGCCTCGGCAGGCGCCAGGATGTAATATACGCTGACCGCAAATTCAGTGTGGGGCAGGCTTACCTCCCGGCATTCAGCCCCTAAATCAGATAACTTTTTAATCGCGTTGCGCACTGAATCTTCCACCTCCCGGTCAATGCCCCGGCCAAAGTATTCTTTAGGTATGCCTATCTTTAATCCTTTAACACCGGCCCGGAGCACCTGAGTATAATCGGGAACAGCTAAATCAACAGATGTGGAATCACAAGGATCATGTCCGGCGATCATATTTAAAAGCAAGGCAGCATCCTCTACGTCTTTTGTAATCACACCGATCTGGTCAAGGCTAGAGGCAAAAGCAATCAGGCCAAAACGGGAAACGCGGCCATAGGTAGGCTTTAAGCCTACCACTCCGCACATTGCAGCAGGCTGTCTGATCGAGCCGCCGGTATCTGAACCGATTGCCAAGATGGCCTGATCAGCGCTGACAGCAGCTGCCGAACCTCCGCTTGATCCGCCGGGAATAGTTTTTAAATTCCAGGGATTACGGGTCGGGCCAAAACAGGAGGTCTCGGTAGAGGAGCCAAAGGCAAATTCATCCATATTGGTCTTTCCGATAAAAACAGCCTTTGAAGCCTCAAGTTTTTGAATAACGCCGGCATTGTACGGCGGCCTGAACCCGCTTAATATCTTTGAACCGCAAGTGGTCGGCTTGCCTTTGGTGCAAATATTATCTTTGACAGCAACCGGAATGCCGGCGGGTCTGGCCTTTGCCTGGTTAAGCGATGCCTGTTTATCCAGAAAGACATAGGCATTTATATCTTTTTCAAAGCATTCGATCTGCTTAAAGATATCTTTAACCACTTCATGGGAACATATTTCTTTTTTCTTTATTTTAGCCAGCATTTCGTGGGCGGTTAATTCATTCAATCCCATTGTCCGTGACCTTTAATTCCCTCTATGAGCTATGAGCTTTGGGCTATGAGCTTAAAGCTCAAAGCACTCTCGGCACCTTAAAAGATGTTCCGTCTTTCATCGGTGCATTATCCAAGGCCTGATCTGTTGTCAAAGAATCCAAAACCTTGTCTTCTCTGAATACATTCTGAAGTTTGATTACATGGCTGGTGGACGGGACTTGCCCGGTATCTAACTGATTTAACTTGTTAATGTAGTCTAAGATAGTGGAAAGGTCTTTGGCAAAACGCCCCTTTTCCGAATCGGTCAACCCGATCCTGGCCAGCTTTGCCGCATAATTAATGTCTATGGTACTCAAGATAACACCCCCGGTTAAAAACCAAAATAACACAGCCTTATTTAAAAGTCAAATACCTGCCTTCAGGTTATTAAAAAGCCCGGCGAATTCCTCCAGCTTCAGGCTCTCGGCACGCCTTAAGGGGTCCAGCCGGGATTTTTTAAAGACGTCCGACCATTCCTGCTTAGTTAAATTAAAACATTTTGAACCGGCCAGAGAGTTCAAGATTGTTTTCCTCCTTTTGTTAAAAGAAGCCCTGACCAGCCTAAAGAACTCCTGCTCATCATTCACTCGTACCGCCGGCTGCTTAAGCATCTTAAGCCTGATGATACTACTGTCTACCTTTGGCCGGGGGAAAAAGGCATCTTTTTTTATTACGCTTTGCAGCGACGGCTCGCTGTAATATCTTATGTTCAGGGATATGCTTGCGTAATCTTTTGTATCCGGTCCGGCCAGTAAACGCCGGCCTACCTCTTTCTGGACAGTAATCAACACAACATCAATAATTTTTCCCGCATTAAGCAAACGAAAAATAATCGGACTGGTAATATAGTAGGGAAGACTGCCGATCACTTTCAACTTTTTATTGCCCCTGACCAGACTGAACAGGTCAATCTTTAATATATCATTACAAATGATCCGCAGGTTTGAATAATTGCCAAGAAGGTCCTTCAGAATCCGGCAAAGTTTTTTGTCTTTTTCAACCGCAATAACCTCTTTTGCCTGCCGGGCTATCTTTTCGGTCAGCATTCCCAGGCCAGGCCCGATCTCCAGCACTGAATCTGCCGGCTTTATCCCGGCAAACCCGATCATCTTATCCCTGACCTTATCGTTAATTAGAAAATTCTGCCCCCATCTCTTTCTCGGCCTGAAATCATACTTGCGCAATATCGGTTTAATATTCATTTTATATACAGATCAGCTATGAGCTGTGCGCTGTGCGCTTTTTAGCTCATAGCCCAAAGCTCATAGCCCAAAGTTCACATTACTGCTTACCTTTTCTGTGTCCATCTGTGTCTAATTCTAGTTTGTTAACTAGCTTTTTGTAGCGGCTGCCCCTGGGGATTAGTTTGATAATCCTGGCCTGTTGGCTGTGATGAAACAGCTCTATTTTTAGATGTTCGGCTGGCAGGGCGCCCTTTAAGCTCTCGGCCCATTCTATTGCGGTTATTCCATCTCCATAAACGTATTCGGTATAATTTATTTCTTCCAGATCGTCAGGGCTATCCAGCCTGTACAAATCAAAATGATAGAGCGGCAGCCTACCCTGATAGATATTTAACAAAATAAACGAAGGGCTCCGGACATAATTTTTAATTCCTACTCCCAAGCCCGAAGCCATACCCTGAACCAAGACAGTCTTGCCTGTTCCCAGCTCGCCTACTAAACCGACTACATCGCCTTTGTTTAAATACCGGCCTATTTCTCTTCCTAACGCCCTGGTCTGGCTGGTGCTCTTACTCAAAATAGCCTTCATCTAAAAATGCTGCCAGCCTTTTGGCCCGATGCTTTTTATTCTGCCGTGTTTATCGGCTAAACAAATGCCCTTGTTTTTGACAATCTCTCCGATCATGCTGATCGGGGTGCTGAACGCCTTTCCGAAAGAAGAAAGCGCCTTCCTTGCCTCAGCCTTTGGCATGGTAAATAACAATTCAAAATCTTCTCCATGCTCTATAGCCCGCTTAAAATCCCGGTTTGAACAGACAGGGATATCCCTCTGGTAAATCACAGCCCCCAGCCTGCTCTCTTTTGTAATATGGCCAAGGTCCCCAATAAGACCGTCAGATATATCGATCATGCTGTTTATTTTAAAATTATTATTTAAAAACCGTGCTTCGTTCAAGCGGGGCATAAACTTAAGGTGTTTATCAAAAATAACCCCTCCCAGCCTGCCGGTAACTAAAATAGCGTCTCCAGGCCGGGCTGTACTGCGCAAGAGAACATCTTTTTTATTTACCAGGCCGGTCATACTTACATTTATAACCAGTTTTTCCGATTTTACGATGTCTCCGCCCACCAGGTCAACAGCAAAAAGACCTGCCAGTTTTTTTAATCCGGAATATATTTGGTCGACAAATTTTACGCTCAACCCAGGTGCCAGTCCTAAAGATATCAGGGCCTGGCCCGGTAAAGCGCCCATGCTGGCTATATCGCTGATCGAAACACCTATTGCCTTCCACCCTATCTGATAAGGAGTGGCCCTGCTGCAATCAAAATGCACACCCTCAACCAGCATATCGCAGGTCAAAACCAAGTATTTATCCCTGCTAAACTTTATTATTGCGGCATCATCGCCGATGCCTTTGATTACCCGGCTGCTGGTTTTTGTCTTACGCCGGATTCTATCGATCAATCCGGCTTCACCGATATCTTTTAATAACTTCACGTTACGCCCCTAATGCTATGCACTTAGCTTTGGGCTTTGGGCTCATAGCTCATAGCCCACACCACTGCTTACTTTTTTCCTATTCACTTGCCCTTACCGGGGCTGCAGTTTTTCGATGATAGCATCAGCCATCTGAGAAGTGCCTACGGCTGAGGGGTCAAGGGGGGAGTCTTTCAAATCATAGGTAACTCTTTTTCCTTCCCGGATCACTTCTGCTGCCGCTTTTTCCAGCCTGTCAGCTGCCTGTTTTTCCTGAATATAGCGGAGCATTAAAACACCGGATAATATCATCGCAACAGGATTGACTTTATTCCGGCCTTTATATTTAGGCGCTGCCCCGTGGATCGGTTCAAACAGAGCGATATCATCGCCGATATTCGCCCCCGGGCCCAGGCCCAGCCCCCCGCACAGCCCGGCGCATAAATCAGAGATAATATCACCGTAAAGATTGGGCAAAACCAGCACGTCGTAAAGATGGGGTTTCTGGATCAACTGCATACACATATTATCAACCAGCCTGTCTTCAAATTCTATTCTGCCTTGATATTTCTGCGCTATTTTCCTTGCTGATTCCAGGAACAGGCCATCGGTATATTTCATAATATTGGCCTTATGAACCGCGGTAACCTTTTTCCTTTTATTTTCCAGCGCATATTCAAAGGCAAACCTTACAATTCGCTCAGAAGCGGATCTGGAAATCGGTTTTATGCTAATCGCTGAATCCCCGGCAATCTTTTGAAGAGAAATGCCCTCAATTTTTTTTATGATATCTAAAGCCGGGGAGCTGTTTTCCTCAAATTCTATTCCGGCATAGAGATCTTCGGTGTTCTCTCTGACCACAACCAGGTCTATATCTTTATATTTCGACCTCACGCCCTGGTAAGATTTGCAGGGCCTTAAACAGGCATACAATCCCAGGGCCTGCCGCATCTTCACGTTAACAGACCGAAAACCCCTGCCGATCGGGGTAACTATCGGGCCTTTTATCCCGACCTTATTTCTTTTTATTGAATCAAGCACTGCCGGAGGAAGGGAGTTATTCTCCTGGTCAAGCATTTTTTGGCCAGCCTCGACTTTTTCCCACTCTATCTTTACGCCGGTAGCGTCCAGGCATCTTCTCATTGCCTCCATTACCTCCGGTCCAATACCGTCTCCGGGAATAAACGTAATTTTATGGTCCAAATTCAAACCCTCCGTATTTCTTAAAATGCTCGATAGCCCCTCCGTCTTCGAGCAGTCTTTTCATCGTAGGGGGCAAAACACTTATTTTAATTTCAATATTTTTTGTAATGTCTTTAAGCAATCCCTGGTCTAAATCAACCACCAGCTGATCGCCCTGTTCGATGTTTGAGGTATCGCACTCAACCAGCGCCAGGCCTATATTAAAGGAATTGCGGTAAAATATCCGGGCAAAGCTTTTGGCGATAATCGCCGAAATACCGGCCGCCTTCAAGGCCAGGGGCGCTTGTTCCCGGGAAGAACCCATGCCGAAATTTTTTCCTGCCACCAAAAAAGATCCTTTTTTGACCCTGTTATAAAAATCATTGTCAATATCCTCAAAAATATGCCGGCTGAGCTCAACAGGATCCTGAATATGAAACTTATACCTTCCCGAGATTATATAATCGGTATTTATGTCGTCATCAAAGGGAAGTTTTAACGCATCGCCTCTTAACATTAAAGAAACTCCTATTATAATGCCTAATTAACCTAATTGACCTAATTTCTAATCAATTCCCAATTTCTAATGTCCAAATTTTGTTATTGTTAATTGGTCATTGGGATTTATTTAGGTCAATTAGAAATTAGTTATTTATTTACCAATATACTCTCGGGGATCGGTTATTTTGCCTTTGATTGCGCTGGCCGTAACAGTTGCCGGAGAAGCTAGATATATCTCCGCAGAGCTGTTCCCCATTCTTCCTTTAAAATTCCTGTTTGCTGTTGAAATAACCGCTTCTCCGTCAGCAGGAACCCCTCCCTGCGTTCCGACACAGGGCCCACAGCCAGGGGGCAAAATCACAGCCCCTGACTCTATAAAAGAAGAAAGCAGTCCTTTTCTTGCTGATTCCAGCATAATATTTTTAGACGCCGGGCAAACTATAAATTTTACCCCGGGTTGGATTTTCTTACCTTTGATAATCCCAGCGGCTATTTCTAAGTCTTCCAGCCGGCCATTGGTGCATGTGCCTAAAAATGCCTGATCGATGCGCTTGTCTTCCAGTTCTTTGATCCCGCAGACATTATCAACGGAATGGGGTTTTGAAACCTGGGGTTCTAATTTGCTGACATCATATTCCCTGATATCTTTATACCGGGCATCGCGATCTGCGCTAACCGGCCTGGGCTTTCGTTTAGAATGCTTCTCGATCCATTTTAGGGTCTTTGCATCTGCCTCCATCAATCCGCATTTTGCGCCCATCTCAACCGCCATATTGCTTATGGTAAACCTTGCTTCCAAGCTTAGCTGGTCGATCGTGCTGCCGGAGAATTCAATTGAATCATAGGTACAGCCATCGGCCTTTAGGCCGCCGATTATCGAAAGGATTACATCCTTGGAATAAACCCCCCGGGGTAATTTCCCTTTTATTTTTATCTTTATTGTTTCGGGGACCCTGAACCAATTCTTCCCGCTGGCCAGACTAATGGCAAGATCGGTAGACCCGACACCCGCAGCCAGGACATTGATTGCGCCATAAGTAGTAGTATGTGAATCTGCCCCGATTACCAAATCGCCGGCTACCACCAAGCCGCGCTCGGGAATTACTACGTGACAAACGCCATTACCAACATCATAAATTTTGCTAGCCGTATCAGTAGAAAAACGCCTCATCTTCTGGTGTAAATCCGAAACACCCTGGTTAGGGCTGGGCGCGCTATGGTCAATGACCATGCAGAACTTCCGGGGATCAGGTATGGACTTCAGGCCCATCTGATAAAAACTATCGATAATAATTCCGCTGGTGCCGTCCTGTCCGAAACAAAAATCCACTTCGCAGACAGCTATATCCCCTGCCCTTACTTCCCTGCCGGCGTGATTGGATAATATCTTCTCGGCTATTGTCTGTCCCATATTTTAATTAAACGTCATGGGTTATAGATCATAAGAAATTGGTAAACCATATGTCATGGGTTTTTACTTATGGCCTATGACCTATGGCCTAATGCGGCTTATGAACTTCGCCAACCTATTCACTCCTTCTTTTATATCTTCCATGCCCGTAGCAAAGCTAAGCCGGATGTAATTATCTTCTCCAAAAGCAACGCCGGGCACCACAGCCACTTTTTCCCGTTCAAGGAGTTTTTGGCTAAAATTTAACGAACCTCTGCCTGTTTTCGATATATCACAGAATAAATAAAACGCGCCTTCGGGTTTAGAAAATGAAATTTTATCTATTTTTCGAATTTCTTTTAAAAGATAGTTACGTCTTTTGCTAAATTCCTTTTGCATCTTAACGATAAACTCTTCCTTGCCGTTTAAAGCTGTCAGGGCTGCCTTCTGGGCAATTGAATTAGGATTAGACGTAGAATGGCTCTGGAGAACAGCTACGGCCGAAGCAAGCTCTTTTGGCCCGGCCAAATATCCTATCCTCCAGCCGGTCATCGAATAGGCCTTGGACAGGCCGTTTACTACAATGGTTATTTTATTAACTTTCTTGTTCAGGGAAGCAATAGAAATATGGCGCTTTTTATCATAGATTATCTTTTCATAAATTTCGTCGCTGATCAGATATATATTATGCCTGAGGACAACCCTGGCTATTTCTGCAAGTTCTTCCCGGTTATAAACACTGCCGGTCGGGTTAGCCGGGCTGTTTAAGATAACTGCCCTGGTCCGGGAAGTAATCGAAGATGCTAACTGCTTTCCGGTCATCTTAAATTGATTATTTATTTTTGTCGGAATAATAATCGGCCTGGCGCCGGCCAGCTTAACCATCTGGGGATAGCTTACCCAATAAGGAGAGGCAATTATTACTTGATCGCCTTTTTGACATAAGACCTGAAGGATATTAAATAAGGAGTGTTTAGCCCCGCAGGAAACGACAATTTGTTCTGTCTGATAATTTAACGCATTATCGCGCCTAAGCTTATCGCAGATGGCTGCTTTAAGCTCTCTTGCGCCGGAAACAGGAGTATATTTGGTAAACCCGTTATTAATGGCCTGGATTGCGGCTGTTCTGACATGCAGAGGAGTATTGAAATCCGGTTCTCCGGCTGCAAAATTTATGACCCTGATACCCCGGCCAGCCATCTGTTTAGCCTGGCTAGTGACAGCTAAGGTTACGGACGGCTTAATACCGGCAATTTTTTTAGCCAGATTCATGCCTAAAATATTTTCTCAAGCCTCGCAAAAAACCTTCGGGTTTTTTTACCTTCGGCTTTGCTTTTTCTTTCGGCTTTACTTCTTTTTCCGGCTTTGTCTCTTTTTTCAGCAGTGGTTTTTTATCTACCTGCTCTTCTTTTTTAAGCTTAGCCGGCTTGGAAGCTATTAATTCAGTCAACTCCAGAATTGCCATTTCAGCTTTATCGCCCGCCCGCGGCGAGATACGGATCAGCCGCGTATAACCTCCCTGACGATGTTCAAACTTAGGCCCTATTTCTGTAAATAACTTTTTTACCAACGACCTGTCCTGTAACGTCTTGATGGCCTGCCGCTGCCTGTGCACTGTGGGCTGTTTGGCTAAACTGATTAATCGATCAGCTAACCGCCTAATCTCCTTGGCCCGGGCTACAGTAATCTTGATCCTCTGGTGCGTAAACAAACTGATCAGAAGGCTTCTGATGATGGCTTTTCTATGCCCAACCCTGTGGGCTTTAATTCTCTTCTTTTTCTTTTTGTGCCGCATTTATAACCTTTCTTTGTCTACCTTTATTCCTAAAGACAGATCCATTCTTTTAAGAATTTCCAGAATTTCGCCTAAAGATTTTTTGCCAAAGTTTCTATATTTTAACATCTGATATTCGCTCTTCTGGACAAGCTCCCCGATTGTCTTGATCCTGGCTTCTCTCAAACAATTAGCGCTTCTTACCGACAACTCCAATTCAGATATTGGTTTCCGCAAAACTTCATAAAACTCTTTTTCTTCTTCTTTTTCCTCAACTTCTTCTTCTTCTGGAAGTTTGCCATATTCAACAAATACTTCGAGGTGTTTTTGCAGGATATTTGAACCATAAAGAAGAGCCTCTTCAGGAGAAAGGCTGGAATCTGTCCAGACTTCTAAGATCAGCCGTTCATAATCCGTCAGCCGGCCGACCCTGGTATTTTCAACATGATAGTTTACTTTTCTTACCGGAGAAAATATCGAATCTATCGGTATAATTCCTATGGGCTGATTTTCTTTTTTATTGCTCTCCGCAGGCAAATAACCTCTCCCTTTAGCCACTTCCATTTCTACGTTAAATTTAGTCTTTTCCGATAAGGTGGCAATGTGCAAATCGTTATTTAAAACCTCAACCGTTGCGTCTGTCTGAATATCCTTGGCCGTGATTTCTCCTTTCTTGTCCACATTTATTTTGATAGTTTTCGGCGTCCTTGAATGAGAACGCAGGACAAGCCCTTTTATGTTTAAGATAATCTGAGTCATGTCTTCGACTACTCCCGGAATGATCGAAAATTCATGAAGTACGCCATTTATTTTGACATTGGTTACTGCCGTACCTTCAATAGAAGAAATCAGGACCCGGCGCAAAGAATTCCCGATCGTAACCCCGTAACCTTTTTCAAAAGGTTCAGCTATAAATTTGCCGTAAGTAGCAGTTAACTTGGTCTTATCGCATTCCAATACCTTTGGTAACTCAAAATTTCTCCACCTTACGCCCATGTTAAAACCTCCTGATTACACAAATGTTTATTAGCTATTAAAAACTAAATAAATCAGATTAAGTCATAGGTCATAGGTTATAAGTTTTATGACTTATGACTTATGACCTTTTTAGGATTTATCCTTTATCCGCGCTCATCTGTGTTATTATTTCGAATATAGCTCTACTATTAACTCTTCCTGTATACCAATAGTGGCTTCTTCCCGACGCGGCGGCCTAAGAACCTTAGCGGTCAACGCTTGATGATCGGCTTTTAACCATTCCGGCACAGGCCGTTCACCCACCCGCTCTATGCTGTCTTTGGCCTGCTTTAAGCTTCTTTCAGATCCCTTGATCCGTATTTCATCTTTCTCTTTTACAATATAGGAAGGAATATTGACCTTTTTAGAATTTACATAAACATGATTATGCTTAACAAGCTGCCTGGCCTGGGCCCTGGACGTGCCGAAACATAACCGGAATATTACGTTATCAAGCCTTCGCTCTAAAAGCTCAAGAAGCTTCTGGCCGGTAACGCCTTTAGACGCTTCAGCCCTTTTGAAGAAAAGCCTGAACTGTTTCTCTAAAAGTCCGTATATCTTCTTTACCTTTTGTTTTTCTCTGAGCTGCAAGCCGTAATTAGACAGTTTCATCCGCGCTTTACCATGTTGTCCGGGACGATGGCCTCTTCGGTCAAACGCACATTTATCAGTCTGGCATCTAGTGCCTTTTAAGAATAACTTTGCTCCTTCTCTCCGGCAAAGCCTGCAAACCGGACCTAATCTTCGTGCCATCGGTTAAACCCTCCTGCGTTTTGGCGGACGGCAGCCATTATGGGGAATCGGGGTAACGTCTTTAATAATGCTTATTGAAAGCCCTGCGGCCTGTAAGGCCCTGATGGACGACTCGCGTCCAGAACCCGGCCCCTTAACATAGACCTCGACTTCTTTCATTCCGTGCTCCATCGCCTTTTTAGCGGCATTTTTACTGGCCATCTGCGCTGCAAAAGGAGTGGATTTTTTCGAACCTTTAAACCCAATTGCTCCGCTTGAAGACCATGATATAGTTGCTCCGCCAATACCGGTAATGGTAATTATGGTATTGTTAAATGTTGCCTGAATATGGGCGATTCCTTTAACTACTGATTTGATCTTTTTTTCCTTAGCCATTTATTTTTTCTTTTCCCCCTTCGTTGGCGCTGTTTTAATTCGCCTTACACCTACGGTTCTCTTCGGCCCTTTTCTTCCCCGGGCATTTGTATGCGTCCTCTGGCCCCTTGCCGGAAGGCCTTTGCGGTGGCGCAGACCCCGATAAGTGCCGATGTCAATCAGCCTCTTAATGTTCTGAGAAATTTCCCTTTTTAAATCTCCCTCTACCTTGCATCCCTTCCGGATAACAGCCGAGAGCCGGGAGACCTCTTCGTCAGTCAAATCCCTTGCTCTTCTCTCAAGATCTATTCCGGCAGTTTTCAACAATCTATTAGATAAAGACCTGTTTATTCCGTAAATATAAGTAAGGGCTATTTCTATTCTTTTATCTTTTGGCAAATCAACCCCGACAATCCTTGGCATCCTACCTCCTTAATAATATTGCTAAATGGCTAAATTGCTAAATTGCTATAACAGTTTAGCAATTTATTTCTGTCTCTGTTTATGTTTCGGATTGGAGCAGATTACTCTTACTACTCCTTTCCGCCTGATAATCTTGCACTTGGCGCACATTATTTTAACCGAAGATCGTACTTTCATTTTGCCCTGTAGGTAATCCTTCCTCTGCTAAGATCGTAAGGAGAAAGTTCTACTTTGACCTTATCTCCGGCAAGAATCCTTATATAGTACATCCTCATTTTCCCGGAGATATAAGCCAGTATCTTGTGGCCGTTTTCCAATTCCACCCTGAACATGGCATTGGGTAATGTCTCGACCACCGTGCCTTCTACCTCTATATGCTCTTCTTTTGCCATTTTTTCGTAACTTTCGAAGCTGATTTATAGTTAAGGAGCTTCCAATATCACAGTGTTGACATTCCAATTAATGCTTCCGGCCCATTTTTAGTGACCGCTACGGTATCTTCAAAGTGGGCTGAAAGCAGCCCATCACAAGTTACAGCTGTCCAGTGATCACCCAGCACCTTAATTTTCCAGCCGCCCTGGGTCGCCATTGGTTCAATGGCCAATACCATGCCCGGCTCTAACATCGGGCCCTGATTTGGCTGGCCAAAATTCGGTATCGCCGGTTCTTCGTGCAGTTCAGAACCAATACCATGGCCGACAAAATCACGAACTATTGAAAATCCGCTGGCCTCTATAAATTTCTGAATAGCGCAAGATAAATTCGACAATCTATTCCCGGGTCTGGCTTGCTCGATACCTATCTTAAGAGCATTCCTGGTAGCTTCAAGCAGTTTTTTGGCTTCTTCGGATATCCTGCCCACCGGCAAAGTAACAGCTCCATCGCTAAAATATCCTTCAAGCTCAACACCGATATCTATGCTGATTATATCCCCGTCTTTTAATCTGCGGGGCCCGGGAATCCCGTGCACCAGTTCATCATTTAAGGAAACACAAATATTACCCGGAAAACCCCGGTAACCGAAAAACGCTGGTTTGGCCGAATTTTCGATAATCAACTCTCCGGCTATTTGATCAATATCTTCAGTCCTCGTGCCCGGCTTGACATATTCAGTTAACTTCCTGGCTACTTTAAAGAGTATTCCGGACGCATTTTTGATCAATTCGATTTCTCTTGCCGATTTAATTGGGATCATAGAGTAGATTTTTTAAAAAGGTATCGATTATGACTTTATAAAGAGCCTCTATTCCTAAATCTCCGCAAACACTCTCTAATATTCCTTTTTCACGATAGTACTCAATCAACGGAGCGGCATCTTTATAATATAAGTTTATTCTTCTGAGAACTGTTTCGGGTTTATCATCACTGCGCTGATATAATTTCCCTCCGCACTTATCGCAAATGCCTTCTACCTTAGGAGGGATATTTTTAATATGATAATTTGCAGCGCAGTTTTCACAAATTCTTCTTCCGGAGAGACGTTCAATAATCACCGGGTTAGTGGTTTTAAAATCCATAACCAAGTCTAACTTTTTATTTAACTTAGTCAGGAGCCTGTCTAAGCGCTCAGCCTGCTCTAATGTCCGGGGAAAACCGTCCAGAATAAAACCGTTCTTTAGAAATTGTGAACCGATAAATTCCTCTACCATCTTGATAACTATTTCGTCGGGGACAAGCTCTCCTTTTTGCATATATTCCCGGGCCCGCCGGCCAATCGATGTATCATCCTTAACATTCTGCCGTAGTATATCCCCGGTAGAAACATGGGGAATATTGAGCCTTTGAGAAAGAACCTCGGCTTGTGACCCTTTGCCCGCTCCCGGCGGGCCTAACAACACTAAATTCAACAGCCTTCTCCTTATTAATTAAATTGCTAAATTGCTATATTGCTAAATGGTCAAACTGTTATATAAATTATCTTTTAATTTAACAGTTTAGCAATTTAACAGTTTAGCAATTTAATTTATCGCCTTCCCCTGATCTTTCCTTTTTTCATAAAACCTTCGTAATGCCGCATTAAAAGCTGGGATTCTATCTGTTTCATGGTATCCAGGATTACTCCGATGATAATTAAAACTCCTGTCCCGCCAAAAAAGCTGGCTACCAAATAAGGTATCTTAAACCCCTGCGAAACAAAATGGGGGAGTATTGCGACAATCGCCAGGAATACAGCACCGCTTAAGGTGATCCTGGTCATTATATGGTCAAAATAAACCGCCGTCGGCCTGCCCGGCCTGATCCCCGGCACAAAGCCACCGTATCTTTTCATATTGTCAGCTATGTCTACCGGATTAAAAGTGATCGCAGTGTAAAAGTAACAGAAGAAAATTATCATAATCGCATAAAAGATTTCGTAAAAAGCCTTGCCTGGCACCAGCAAGTTAGCTATGGTCTGAACAGCCCTTCCGGGAATGAGCCCGGCAATGGTAGCCGGAAAAAGAATAACCGATTGGGCGAAAATAATCGGGATAACCCCTGCCTGATTAACCCGAAGCGGTATATAGGTGCTTTGCCCTCCGTAAACCCGGCGGCCGACGATCCTGCGGGCATATTGAACAGGTATCCGGCGCTGGCCCTGGGTAATAAGGATTATACTCACGATAACAGCCAATAGCATTACCAGCATCAAGCCAACGGTCAAGATATCCACCTGTTTCTTGATTAAAAGAACGTAAAGCTGATAAAACGCAGCCGGCATTCTTGAAACAATACCTGCGGTAATTATCAATGAAATCCCGTTTCCTATACCCCGTTCAGTAATCCGCTCGCCGACCCACATAATAAACGTCGTACCCGCAGTCAGGGTAAGGACGGTTAGCAGCCTGAACGACCACCCGGGAAATTGAACGATTTGGATACCCTGGAAATGGGCAGAGTTCTCAAGCCATAAACTGATAAAAAAGGATTGGATAATACAGAGTACGACCGTGCCATAGCGGGTATACTGGGTTAATTTGCGCCGGCCAATCTCGCCTTCCTTGCTTAATTTCTCTAATTGGGGAATGACTACTGTTAAAAGCTGGAGGATAATCGATGCCGAAATATAAGGCATAATTCCCAGGGCAAAAATCGTCATCCTGGTCATAGCGCCGCCAGTAAACATATTCATCAGGCCGAATAATGTCCCGCCTTGAGTTTTAGCTATATTATCAAAGAACTGGGCCAACGCCCTTCCGTCAATACCCGGAGTAGGAATAAACGCGCCGATTCTATAAACCGCGATTAAACCGAATGTAAAAAGTATTTTCTTTTTTAAATCCGCTATCTTAAAAACATTACTTAACGCTTTTAACATTTATCGTTGTTTAACTCCTCTTTTAAATTGCTAAACTGTTAAATAGTTAAATTGCTAACTTCTAATTCTAAGTATTTTCTTACGTTACAATTTAACAGTTTAGCAATTTAACAATTTAGCAATATAATTTTCCCTCCGGCTTTTTCTATTTTTTCTTTTGCATTTTTAGAAAAAGCATGAGCCTTTACAGTCAATGGCTTGGAGAGTCCGCCCCCACCCAGAATTTTAATGTTCTGATCTATCTTTTTTATACTCTTGCATTCTTTTAAGCTATCCGGCGTAACCACTGAGTTCTTGTCAAGACCCTCGAGTTGATCGAGATTAATCAGCTGATAATGCTTCTTAAACTGGGAGCAAAAACCTCTTTTGGGAATCCTTCTGCTCAAAGGCATCTGTCCCCCCTCAAAGCCAGGCCGCACTCCACCGCCGGAACGGGCCTTCTGGCCTTTATGTCCCCGGCAAGATGTCTTGCCATGGCCTGAACCAATCCCCCGGCCTCTACGCTTTTTTTTCTTCCGTATCTGCGATAACATCCTTTTCCTCTCGTTTGTTAAGGGTCATGCTGGTCAAGCCTTCTATTGTTGCCTTGACTACGTTAATCGCATTTTTCGTTCTCATGCATTTAGTCAAAATATCTTTTATCCCGCAGCACTCGCAGACAGCCCGCACCGGCCCCCCGGCAATTACCCCTGTACCTTCAGAAGCAGGCTTTAACAATACCCGGGCAGCGCCAAAATGTCCTATTACCTGATGAGGAATAGTGGTCCCCTTAATCGGGATAGAAACCATGTTTTTTCTGGCATAATCACTGGCTTTCTTAATGGCCTTACTGACCTCTTTAGCTTTTCCCAGGCTATAGTTAACCCGGCCGCGGCCATTGCCTACAACCACCAGCGCATTAAAAGAAAAACGCCTGCCACCCTTAACTACCTTAGCCACCCTGTTAATGTTGATAACCTTTTCGATCAATTCCGGCAGCTGTTCTTCTGTTTTCCGTTCTTTTCTTTTGATAGTTTTTTTCATAGTCTTTAACATTTAAGCCCATTGGCTTTTAGAGATTCAGCCAGGGCTTTTATCCTGCCGTGATAAATATAACCTCCCCGATCAAACACGGCTTTATCAATACCTTTTGATTTTATCTCTCCGGCCAAGACCCGGCCCAAAAGTTTAGCCGCCTCAATGTTGCCGCCTTTAGAGCTTTTTTTTCTGAACTTTTCATTTTTGGTAGAAGCCGAAAATATGGTCTTGCCTTTAACATCGTCTACCAGCTGAACATAGAGATTAAGATGGCTCCTGTGCACGCTAAGCCGGGGAATTATTCCGGTCCCGATTATCTTTTTTCTGATCCTCTTGTGCCTTTTCTTCAGCGCGATTTCTTTTTTATTCTTTTTCATTACGCAACAGCCTTACCCTGTTTACGCCGGACATATTCTCCGGCATATCTTACCCCTTTTCCTTTATAGGGTTCTGGTTCATAAAAACGGCGGATCTTGGCAGCTACTTCATGCACCTTTTGTTTATCAATACCCTTGACAACAATCCTGGTGGGCTTGGGCACTTCTATTTTGATCCCTTCGGGAATAGAAAAATCTATCGGATGCGAATAGCCCAATAACAGACTGAGTAAATGACCTTTGAGCTGGGCCCGATAACCCATGCCGTGAATTTCAAGCTCTTTAGAGTGTTGATCGGTTACGCCGGTTATCATATTGGCGATCAAGCTTCTGGTCAAGCCATGGAGTGAGCAATCCTGTTTAGATTCAGACGACCTGATAATTAAAATCCGACTATCCTTCTGCTCTATCTTCATCCGAAGATTTATATCCCGGGACAATTCGCCCTGCGGCCCCTTAACTTTTATATGAGCGCCTGATATTTCAACCTTAACCTTCTCCGGAATGCTTATCGGATTCTTGCCTACTCTTGACATTTTTCGTCTTTAACTCCTAATTTAAATTGTCAAATGGCTAAATTGCTAACTTGTGATCCTAAGCATTTTCTCACGTCACAATTTAACAGTTTAGCAGTTTAACAGTTCAACAGTTTAACAATATAGCAATTTACCACACGTAGCACAGTACTTCTCCGCCAACTTTCTTTTCTCGGGCAGTCTTGCCAGTCAAAACACCCTTAGAGGTTGAAAGTATACTCATTCCCATCCCCTGCAAAACCGTGGGTATCTTGCCGCGGTTAACATAAATACGCAGTCCCGGTTTTGAAATCCTTTTAATGTTTTTGATAATCGGTTTATTCCTGGAAGTAAATTTTAAATAAGTCCTTAATGTCCCCTGTTTATTATCAGAAATTTTTTTATAATTAGAAATATATCCTTCTTTTTTTAAAATCCTTACAATCTCTTCCATCACTCCGGAAGCAGGAATATCGGCTTTTTCGTGCCCGGCCCGGCCGGCATTCCTGATTATGGTCAAGCCATCCGCTATTGGATCTGTAATACTCATTTAGCTACCTCTTTTAAATTGTTAAATGGTTAAACTGCTAAACTGTTAAATTGAAAATCTCTGAAAACATGCTTTAACGCAGGCTGTTATGAAAAATTCGCGTTTTAAAACTTAGAAGACAAATCTCCGGTTTAACAGTTTAGCAGTTTAGCAATGTTGTTTTTCACCAGCTCGCCTTGGTTACTCCCGGTATTTCTCCCTTAGATGCAAGTTCCCGGAAACATATCCGGCACAATCCAAATTTTCGCATATAACCCCTCGACCGGCCACAAACCCGGCAGCGATTATATGCCCTTACCTTAAACTTGGGTTTTCGTTGTTGTTTTTCGATCAATGACTTCTTAGCCATTCTTCATTCCTTCTTATACACAGGTTACAAAAATCAGAGGTCAGAAAACAGAGGTCTGTGTTTATTTTCTAAACGGCATTCCCATCAGCCGCAACAATTCAAAGTTCTGTTTATCCGAATCACCGGTAAAAACCACTGTTATATCCATACCCTGAGTCCTCTGGACCTTATCATAATCAATCTCAGGAAATATCGTTTGTTCATTTATTCCTAGAGAGTAATTACCTTTTTTGTCAAATGAGCCTTTAGGCACTCCTCTAAAATCCCTGACCCGGGGCAAGGTAACATTTATCAAACGATCCAGGAATTCGTACATCTTCCTGCCCCTTAACGTAACTTTGCAACCGACCGGAACACCGGCTCTGATTTTAAAGCCAGCCACTGCTTTTTTGGCAAGCGTTTTTATTGGTTTCTGGCCGGTAATAATAGCTAATTCGGCCATGGCTTGCTCCAAAATTTTTATATCCTGAGCGCCTTCGCCTACACCCATATTGACAACCAGCTTTTTCAGCCTGGGAATAGCAAGCTTATTTTTAAAGCCGAACTTATCCAGCATCTTGGGGATAATCTCGTTATTGTATAGTTCCAATAATCTGACCATTGTTTATCACCTTTTTATTATATAATCTCCCCGCATTTCTTACAGGTCCTGACTTTAGCGCCGTCGGATAAGAATTTATGACCGATCTTAGCAGGCTGTTTACACTTTGGGCAAAATAACATCAGATTAGACAAATGGATAGATCCTTCTTTTTTAACAATACCGCCCTGGGGATTTATCTTGGTAGGCCGGCTGGCCTTTTTTACTATATTTAAACCTTCCACTATCGCCCGGCCCTGCTTAGAAAAAACTTTTAAAACCTTACCGGTTCCCTTTTTTTCCTCGCCGTTGATGACCATAACCAGATCATTCCGCTTAATATGCCTCATTATCTATCTCTCCTGCCATCTAAGATTTTGGTCATTATGAATTTGGATCTGTATATTATCTCACACTACTTCCGGAGCAAGAGAGATAATTTTCATAAAATTCTTATCTCTCAGTTCCCTGGAAATAGAACCAAATATCCTTGTCCCTTTGGGATTGCCATCTGCATCTATAATAACAACTGCGTTCGAATCAAACTTTACATATGAACCGTCTTTGCGCCTAATCGGAAAACATGTCCTGGCCACCACAGCCCTTACCACTTCGCCCTTTTTTATTACTGCTGTTGGCGTAGCTTCCTTGACCGCACAGGTAATTATATCTCCTATTGAAGCATATCTTTTCCCGGAACGGCCGATTACCCCAATACAGCCAACTTTTTTCACGCCAGTATTATCAGCCACATCTAAAATGCTCTGCATCTGTATCATTTTTTCTCGCTGCTCGCTAACTATACGCCAATCTTACTATGCCTCTCATCACTACTTACCTCTTGCTTCTTCCGTGCTTACCACTTCCACCAACCTCCATCTTTTCTGTTTAGAAAGAGGCCTGGTTTCCATAATTTTGACCTTATCCCCGGTCCTGGCTTTGTTATCCTGATCGTGGACCTTAAATTTGCTGGTCTTGGTAATGACCTTGTTGTAAACAGGATGCTTGCTCAACCTGGCTATCCGCACAACAATGGTCTTATCCATCTTATCGCTTATTACTATGCCAACTTGTTCTCTGCGAAGGCCTCTTTTATTTTTTGTCATGGTCTTTTACGCTTTCTGTCTGGCGCTTAATAGTTAAAATCCTGGCTATCATCCGCCTGGCTTCACTAATCCGGCTGGGCTTTTCAAGCTTGCCTGATTTTGCCTGGAACCTCAGCTTGAAAAGTTCCTCTTTTAACTCAGCCAACTTATGTTCTAATTCGGCAGTACCTAACTGTCTGATTTCGTCTGTTTTCATCTTTTGACAAATTTAGTTCGTAAGGGCAGTTTATGAGCGCAGGTCCTCATTGCTCCTCTAGCCAACTCCTCGGGCACACCATCTATTTCAAATAATATCCTGCCCCGCTTAATTACGCATACCCAATACTCGGGCTCACCTTTTCCTTTACCCATCCTGGTTTCTGCTGGTTTCTTGCTCACTGATTTATCGGGAAAAACCCTTACCCATATCTTTCCTTCCCGCTTGACGTGTTTAGTCAAGGCTACCCGGGCAGCTTCAATTTGGATGTTCGTCAACCAGACATTACCTAACGCTTTTATCCCGTACTCGCCAAAAGCAATTGTCGAACCCTTGCTGGCAACTCCGGATCTCCGTCCCCGCTGTGATTTACGATATTTAACCCTTTTGGGCATTAGTGCCATTATCGGATTTTCCCTTCTTGAACCTGTTTTTGGGGCCTGGATCCAGTATTTCTCCCTTGTATACCCAAACCTTTACCCCGATCAAACCATAAGTAGTCTGGGCTTCGCAAAAACCATAATCTATATCCGCCCTAAAGGTATGCAGGGGAATCTTACCTTCTTTATAACCTTCCGAGCGCGCTATTTCCGACCCCTCTAACCTCCCGGCACAGGCAATCTTTATCCCCAAACCACCTGCTTCTACTGTAGCAGCTATTGCTTTTTTCATCGCCCGCCGGAAATTAATGCGTTTTTTAAGCTGAAAAGCGACATTCTCGGCAACTAATTGAGCGTTAAGCCGGGGAGATTTTACTTCTTTTATATTAATATAGATTTCCTGACCGGTAAATTTTTGAAGGTCTTCTTTGAGCCGCTCGATCTCCTGGCCGCGACGGCCGATTATAACACCGGGTTTAGCGCTATAAATATTAAGTTTAACGTTGTGACCGGCACGTTCAATTTCAACTTTGGCTATGCCGGCGAATGAAAATCTCTCCTTGATAAAACGCCTTAATTTTACGTCTTTGTAAACAAGCCCGCCAAAATCCCTGCTTTTAGCAAACCATGATGAACTCCACTCTTTAATATATCCTAACCTCAGCCCTGTTGGATGTACTTTTTGACCCATAATCTTCCGTTTAACTCCTTATTTAAATTGTCAAATTGTCAAATGGCTAAATTGCTAAACTGATAACTTTTAACTCTGAGTATTTTTTTCATCTTGCAATTTAACAATTTAGTTCGGTTTTTTGTCTAATTCTACAGTTATATGAGCTGTTTTTTTTAAAATCGAAGCAGCCCTGCCCATTGCCCGCGGCCGAAACCTTTTCAGCATCGGGCCTTTATCCGCAACCACCTTGGAAATATACAGATCCTGTTCATTTATTTCCGGCTTTTGTTTGGCATTACTAACTGCCGACTTTAAAACCTTGGCAATGCAGCCAGCAGACTTTTTGTTTACCCCGGCTAAAATAACCAGAGCCCTCTGGGCATTTTTACCCTGGACTAATCGGGTTACCTGCCTTACCTTCTGGGGAGAAATCCTGATATATTTGGCAATTGCCCTAGAAATCATTGTCGTCGTTCAACTCCTCATTTAAATTGTTAAATTGCTAAATGGCTAAATTGTTATTTAAAAAATACTTTATCGATTTAGCAGTTTAACAATTTAACAATTTATTTACTTCAACGCTACAGAAACCTCGGTGGCAGAACCGTGCCTTCTGAATATCCTGGTCGGCGAAAACTCACCCAGCTTATGCCCAACCATGTTTTCGGTAATAAAGACCGGCATAAACTTTTTCCCATTATGGACAGATACGGTCAAACCTATAAAATCCGGGGTTATGGTAGAACGCCGGGACCAGGTCTTAATCGCCTTTCGGTCACCCGACTTTCTTGCTTTATCAACCTTTATTAGAAGCTTGGGGTCAACGTATGGACCCTTTTTTAACGAGCGTCCCATATTAAATTACCTCTTTTTCTTTTTCCTTTGCCGGCGTTTAACAATAAACCTATCGGAATATCTTCTTTTCCTTCTTGTTTTAAGGCCTTTGGTCGATTTGCCCCAGGGTGTAACCGGGTGTCTGCCGCCGGAGGCTTTTCCTTCACCGCCGCCAAGAGGATGATCTACGGGATTCATAGCCACTCCCCGGGTAGCCGGCCTTACTCCCAACCACCGTTTTCGACCGGCCTTGCCAAAGGATAGAGCATTATGATCTATATTTGAAACCCGGCCGATAGTGGCAAAACAATCAAGCCCAACCAACCGTATCTCACCAGAAGGTAGTTTAATATGGGCAAATTGGCCTTCCTTAGCAGCAATCAAGGCATTATTACCGGCGCTGCGCACTAACTTGCCTCCCTGGCCAGCTTTTAATTCAATATTATAGATTGGCATACCCGCCGGGATTTTACGCAGAGGCAGGCAATTGCCTGTTTTTATTTCACCTTCAACACTGGAAATTATTTCGCTGCCTACTTCTAAATCTGAAGAAGCTATTATATATCTTTTTTCACCGTCATTATACTCAACCAGAGCTATCCGGGCAGACCTGTTGGGGTCATACTCAACAGACAGCACTTTTGCCGGAACATCATGTTTATCTCTCTTGAAATCAATAATCCTGTATTTGCGGCGGTGACCTCCACCCCTGTGCCTGATAGTAATACGGCCATATACGTTTCTTCCGTCTATTTTTTTAAGCGTTTTGATTAAAGACCGCTCCGGTTTTTTGGAAGTGACATCCTCAAACGTAGATACACTCCCAAATCTTCTGGTAGGCGTTGTCGGTTTAAATTTCCTGATTGCCATATATTCCTTTTAACTATAACTAGTTGAAATATGCTCTAAAATTTTTTCAGAACTTCGCCGCGAAATTAATTTCAATGAGACTCTTCTTATGTTATATCGATGGTTTGTCCTTCAGCCAAAGTCACAACAGCCTTTTTCCAATTCGCTGTTCTTCCTTCCTGAAAACGTACTCTTTTCTTTTTGCCCCGCACCTTCATCGTATTAACAGCGTTGACTTTTACTTTATATATTTCCCCAACAGCCTTTTTTATCTCTATTTTATTAGCATTGACATCAACTGAAAAAAAGTATTTGTTAAGAGGGCCCTGCTTAGTTCCCTTTTCAGTCAGCAGCATATATTTAATTATAGAATACGGATTTTTCATGACTCTCTACCTTTTTTATCTGTATTCATCTGTTGTTTTTTCAGCAATCGGTCAGTCACGGCTTTAAGGGCCTGTTCAGTGATAACTAACTTATGATGCCTGATCAAGTCATAGGTATTAAGATCAGCCGGGCTCTTTATAGCCAGGCCGAAGATGTTTCTTGCTGACCTGATTAAAACTGAATCTAAATTATCAACAATAACCAAAGGCTTATCCAGTGCTTTTAATTTCAACAAGATAGAGGCAACCTCTTTTGTCTTTGGCTTACTGATTGTTATCTCTTTAACAACTATTATCTGTTTACTTTGAAGTTTAGAATTTAAGGCTGAGATCAAAGCCAGGCTTTTCATCTTTTTAGAAAGCTTGCAGGAATAATCCCGGGGATGCGGTCCAAAAATCACTCCGCCTCCCTTCCATAACGGCGACCTGATGGTGCTGGCCCTTGCCCGGCCAGTGCCCTTCTGCCTCCAGGGCCTGCTTCCTCCGCCTCTTACGTCCTTACGGGTTTTTGTAGAAGCGTAACCCCCGCGCTTATTCCGGGCATAAATCATCATTGCCTGCTTTAACAGCGGTTGGTTAACCCTGCCGTTAAAAACTCTTTCGTCAAGATCAACCTTGCCGGTTTGCTTTCCTTTTAAATCATAAATAGTAGCTGACGATATCATTGCTTATCTGATTTATCTGTCTTAACGGTTTGTTGCTTTTTTTTAGCGTTTCTGATCATCAAATAACTGTTTCTATGGCCTGAAACCGAGCCTTTAATCATAAGAATATTACTTTCTAGATCTACCTTAACGACCTTTAAGTTCTGGATAGTCTTTCTCTGCCCCCCCATTCTCCCGGGAAGATGATGGCCTTTGACCACTCTGGATGGAAAGGCACTGGCCCCTATTGACCCGGGACGGCGATGGGTCATCGAGCCGTGAGAAGCGCACTGGCCGCTCCAGCCCCATTTTTTCATCCCTCCTTGAAATCCCTTGCCAATAGATACGCTTGTAATATCAACAAAATCGCCTTCATTGAATACATCGACCTTTATCTCCTGGTTGACCTTAAACTTATCTTCCCCGGAAATTTTAAACTCCCGGATAAATCTTTTTTCCTTAAAGCCTAACTGAATGGCCCGATACCCGTCATTTTCGAGAGTTTTCAGCTGGATTACTAAACAGGGGCCGGCTTCTATTACGGTTACCGGAATAGCATCACCGTTCTGTTTAAAAATCTGCATCATCCCTATTTTTTTTCCCAAAATCCCTTTAACCATTGTCTTTGCTTTCCCGCTGCTCTGTGTCATCCTGCGGTTAAACCGCAGGATCCGGTTAAATATCGTCTTATAGCTTAATTTCTACGTTTACACCTACCGGCAAGTCAAGCTTCATTAGGGCATCCACGGTTTTGGAAGTGGGTTCTAGTATATCAAGTAGTCTTTTGTGGATTTTAATCTGGAATTGCTCCCGCGATTTTTTATCAATTACCGGACTGCGTAAAACCGTATAATCTTCCCTGGCGGTAGGCAAAGGTATAGGCCCGGAGATCTTTGCCCCTGTCCGTTTAGCGGTGTTGACAATCTCTAAGATAGACTGGTCCAATACCCTATGATCATAGGCCTTTAATCTTATTCGTATTTTTCCCTGCGAAACTTTTCTTTTAGTCATTTTCTGCTTCTTTCCCCAACTTAAGCCATGAGCTTCCGACTACGCAATTACTTCCGAAACCACCCCGGCACCCACTGTATGTCCGCCTTCCCGGATAGCAAACCGCTGTTCTTTTTCCATGGCGATCGGGATGATCAGTTCTGCTTCCAATTCTGCGTTATCTCCGGGCATTACCATTTCTACGCCCTTGGGCAGGGTTGCTACGCCGGTAACGTCAGTGGTCCTGAAATAAAACTGAGGACGATAACCGGTAAAGAACGGGGTGTGCCTGCCGCCCTCTTCCTTGCTCAGGATATAAACCTTGGCTTTGAATTTGGTATGAGGGGTGATTGATTTTGGTTTAGCCAAAACCTGGCCTCGGCTAATCTGCTCTTTTTCTACACCTCTTAACAACAGGCCCACATTATCTCCGGCCTGGCCGGAGTCCAGGGTCTTTCTGAACATCTCGACTCCAGTAACTACTGTCTTTTTGATCTCTTTGGTAAGACCGACTATCTCTACCTCTTCGCCTATCTTGATCTGGCCTCGTTCAACCCTGCCGGTGGCAACCGTTCCTCTACCGGTGATTGAGAATACGTCTTCTACGGGCAAAAGGAATGGTTTGTCAATATCTCTTTTAGGGGTAGGGACGTAGTTATCAACGGCGTTAAGCAGTTCGGGAACAAATTTACAATCCGGGCAATCATCTTTTCCACAGCCACAGTTCATTGATTTGACCGCGCTTCCTTTTATTACCGGAATGTCGTCGCCGGGAAATTCGTATTTGGTGAGAAGTTCCCTTACTTCGAGTTCTACCAGGTCTAAGAGTTCGGGATCATCTACCTGGTCTATTTTGTTCAAAAATACTATGATGTAAGGTACGCCTACCTGACGAGACAGAAGAATGTGTTCTCTTGTCTGGGGCATCGGGCCGTCAGCTGCTGAGACTACTAAAATAGCGCCGTCCATCTGGGCAGCGCCGGTAATCATGTTCTTGATATAATCAGCGTGCCCCGGGCAGTCGATATGAGCGTAATGCCGCTTGTCGGTCTGATATTCGATGTGGGAAACTGCAATGGTAATACCCCGTTCCTTTTCTTCCGGAGCATTATCGATAGACTCAAAGGAACGTTCTTCAGATAAGCCTTTTTTGCTTAAAAACTTGGTCATTGCACTGGCTAAAGTAGTCTTTCCATGATCTACGTGCCCAATAGTGCCGATGTTGATATGAGGTTTGGTGCGTTCAAATTTTTCTTTGGCCATAAGTTACCTCCTTTTTTTAGATTTTCCCGATTATCTTTTCCGCTATCTGCCCGGGAACCTCTCCATAATGAGCGGGCTCCATGGTATAAGTAGCCCGGCCCTGGCTAAGGTTCCTTAAGGCAGTCGCATAACCAAACATCTCTGATAAAGGCGCAAACCCCTTAATTATCTTTCGGGTTGCGCCTTGTTCTATTTCTATTTCTTCTATCTTGGCTCGACGCGAATTAAAGTCACCAACCACAACACCCATATATTCTTCCGGAACCACGACTTCTACTTGCATTATCGGCTCCAGCAATATTGATTGCGCTCTCTTTAACCCATTATTAAATGAGATAGAAGCCGCCATCTTAAAGGCAAACTCAGAAGAGTCTACCTCATGATACGACCCATCAAACAGAACAATCCGGCAATCCACAACCGGATATCCCGCCAGGACTCCGCTTTTAGCCGCTTCTATTACCCCTTGTTTCGTAGAAGCGATAAACTCCCGGGGAATTTTACCTCCGATAATTTTATTTTCAAATATAATTCCCTGACCCGCCGGAGCAGGTTCGATTTTGAATAATACATGTCCATACTGGCCTTTACCGCCGGTCTGTTTGACAAATTTACCTTCTGATTCCACCGATTTAGTAATAGTTTCTTT
Source organism: Candidatus Omnitrophota bacterium (assembly GCA_034717435.1). Lineage (NCBI taxonomy): Bacteria > Pseudomonadati > Candidatus Omnitrophota > Candidatus Omnitrophota bacterium. Next base: position 13,640 of record JAYELI010000017.1, on the reverse strand, counting down.
ATAAGCTACCTGGGGTTTCCCAACATTAGCTTTCACTTTAAAATCTCTGAGCATTCTCTCTTTCAAAATTTCTAAATGCAGCTCCCCCATTCCGGAAATTATAGTTTGCTCTGTTTCTCGATCGATTTTGACCTTAAACGTCGGATCTTCCTCGGATAATTTTTTCAGAGTAAGAGAAAGCTTTTCTCTATCTAAGCTGGTCTTCGGTTCAATAGCCACAGATATCACTGGATCTGGAAAATGTATCGACTCCAGGACAACAATATTTTCCTTATTACACAACGTATCACCGGTAGTGACAGATTTTAATCCCACCGCAGCGACGATATCACCGGCATACACCTCGGATCTATCCTCCCGTTTATTAGCATGCATCTGCAAGAGTCTGGCAATCCGCTCGCGCCTCTGTTTTGTAGAATTATAGATTTGTGAACCCGCAGAAATCCGGCCTGAATAAACCCTGAAAAAAGCCAGTTTTTCTACATAAGGATCGGTAACCATCTTAAACACCAGGGCGCTGAATGGCGCTTGCTCAGAAGCCGGACGCTCTTCTTCCCTGTCGGTTTCGGGGTTTACTCCCTTGATCGAAGGAATATCTATTGGCGAAGGAAGATAATCGAGTATAGCGTCAAGTAATGGCTGAACCCCTTTATTCTTAAGGGCGGTTCCGCACAATACCGGGACAATTTTCCCTTTTATAGTCGCCTCTCTTAATGCTCTTTTTATTTCTTTTATGGTCGGCTGGCCGCTATGGACAAACTTATCCATAATGATCTCGTCTTCCTCTGCCAGTTTTTCGATCAACCTTGCTCTATAGTTATTTGCTTCCTCAATTAATTCGGAAGAAATATCCTTCTCAATAAAAACCGCGCCTGATTTCTGATTATCGCTATAGGTTATAGCTTTCATTTTTACCAAGTCGATAACCCCGCTAAAATCATCTTCTTTCCCTAACGGCAGCTGAATCGGGACTACGTTTGCTTTTAATTTCGTCTCCATTTCCTCTAGGCAGGAAAAAAAGTCCGTTCCTGACCTATCCATTTTGTTGACAAAAGCAATCCGGGGAATATTATACCTATCCGCCTGATACCAAACAGTCTCGGTCTGCGGTTGAACCCCTCCTACCCCACAGAATATACCGATCGCCCCGTCTAACACCCTTAATGACCGTTCCACTTCAGCAGTAAAATCCACATGACCCGGGGTATCAATGATGTTTACCTTGTGATTACGCCAGAAACAAGTAGTGGCTGCCGAAGTAATGGTTATCCCCCTCTCTTTTTCCTGGCTCATCCAATCCATAGTAGCCGTTCCTTCATCAACTTTTCCCATCTTATACAATCTGCCGGTGTAATAAAGTATCCTCTCGGTGATACTGGTCTTACCAGCGTCAATGTGGGCCATTATTCCAATATTCCGTGTCTGTTCTATGGGATATTCTCTTGTCATTGTTTATCGTTCAGCATTTACCAACGATAATGCGCAAATGCTTTGTTTGCCTCGGCCATTCTATGAGTATCTTCTCTCTTCTTTATGACTGATCCCTCTTTTTTATAAGCAGCGATTATTTCAGCGGCTAATTTCTCTTCCATCGGTTTGCCCTTTTTAGCGCGGGCAAAATTCCTCATCCACCTCAAAGCCAGCACAATCCCTCTGGCTGAACTTACTTCGATCGGAACCTGATAGGTCGCACCTCCGACTCTTCTTGACTTTACTTCCAGCAAAGGTTTGGCATTATCAACCGCTTTTTTAAAAATCTCTAGGGGATCCTGCTTATCTGTTTTACTGCTGACAATATCAAAGGCGCTGTAGGCTATTCTTTCAGCCAGAGATCTTTTCCCCTTGAGCATCAACATACTAATCAGCGTTCCTACCAACTTGTCGTTATATTTTGTATCTGGTTTTATCCCGCGTCTTGGCGCCCGCTGCCTTCTCATTTATCGTTTAACTCCTCATTTAAATTGTTAAATTGCTAAATGGCTAAATTGTTATTTAAAAAATACTTTATCCATTTAACAGTTTAACAGTTTAGCAGTTTAGCAGTTTATTTATTTCCCTCTCTTTGATCCGTATTTGGATCTTGATTTCTTCCGGTCAGTAACACCGGCAGTATCAAGCATCCCCCTGACTATGTGATATCTCACACCAGGCAGGTCTTTAACCCTGCCGCCCCTGATAGTCACTATTGAGTGCTCTTGAAGATTGTGGCCAACACCCGGAATATAAGCAGTCACTGTTGTATTATTAGTTAAACGGACCCTGGCTACTTTGCGAAGGGCGGAATTCGGTTTTTTGGGCGTCTGTGTCTTAACCAATAAGCAAACACCTTTTTTCTGGGGTGAACCCTCCATGGCTTTGGACTTACTCTTTTTAAAACTACTCTTTCTTCTTTTTCTGATTAACTGGCTTACTGTCGGCATCTATCGTTTAACTCCTCATTTAAATTGTTAAATTGCTAAATGGCTAAATTGTTATTTAAAAAATACTTTATCCATTTAACAGTTTAACAGTTTAGCAATTTATTTATTTCTCTTCAGCTATCTTCTTTACCATTTCGATCTCTCGATGTTCCCTGAATCCCGTTCCGGCCGGAATAAGATGGCCCATGATAACATTTTCTTTAAGACCAAGCAAGCTGTCCTTTCTGCTTCTGGCAGCTGCATCCGTTAAAATACGGGTGGTTTCCTGAAAACTGGCCGCAGAAATAAAACTATCTGTGTCTAAGGACGCTTTGGTTATCCCCAAGAGCAGCGGAGTTGCCCGGGCAGGCTGTTTGTTCTTTTTGGCCATTTTCTCATTTTCCTCGTGAAACCTGAACTTATCCACATTTGCTCCGACCAAAAATTCTGTATCACCCGAATTCTCTATTCTTACCTTTCTAAGCATTTGCTTGACGATAACCTCGATATGTTTATCATTTATCCGCACGCCCTGCAGACGGTAAACCTCCTGAATCTCTCTAACCAGATATTCCTGAAGATGTTTATCTCCGCGAACCCTTAAAATATCATGGGGCACTATCGGGCCTTCGATCAACTGCTCACCGGCTATCACCTTATCGCCCTTATAAACATTAAGATGGCTATCATAGGGTACGGTGTATTCCTTTTTCATTCCGGTCGGCGATTTAACAACAATCTTTCTTTGCCCCTTCGGCGCTTCGCCAAATTCGACTGTTCCGTCAATTTCGCTGATAACCGCTGGATTTTTGGGCCGCCTGGCCTCAAATAGCTCGGCTACTCTGGGCAGCCCACCGGTAATATCTCTGGTCTTGATAAACTTACGAGGAGTTTTCGCTAATAGATCTCCAGCTTTAACCCCCTGGTTATCTTTGACTACAATATGCACGCCTACCGGCATGGGATAAAACGTCAAAATCTCTCTTTTGGACCCGTAAATAACGATCTGGGGATGAAGATCTTCTTTATGCTCTACAATTACTCTCTTGGTCAAATTGGTGGTTGAATCCAATTCCTCCTTAATAGTCACGTCTTTAATTACATCTTCAAACCTGACTTTGCCTTTAACCTCAGTAAGGATTGGAATGGTATAAGGATCCCATTTAACAAAAATTTTCCCTTTCTTAACCATTTCATTTTCCTTAACCAGTATTTTGGAGCCAATCGGGATGGTATGCCGTTCCAGTTCTCTTTTTTTATCATCATGGACGCTGACCTGGCCGTTCCTATTTAAAATGATCATCTCTCCTTTTAAGCCGGATTCTACTATCTTCAGGTTATGATATTTCAACGTCCCTTTATTCCTGGCTTTAACAAATGATTGTTCAATAACCCTGCTGGCAGTACCCCCGATATGAAAAGTCCTCATTGTAAGCTGAGTTCCCGGTTCCCCGATAGACTGGGCAGCTACAATGCCTACTGCCTCGCCTATTTCGACCAACTTACCTGTAGCAAGGTTTCGACCGTAACATTTAGCACAAACTCCGCTTGCTGCCTCACAGGTCAAAACACTTCGAATACGGATCTTTTCAATCGAAGCAGCCTCGATTTTCACAGCCATCTCTTCGGTAATGTCTTCTCCGGCGCGGACAATAACTTCGTCGGTGATAATGTCCACTACGTTATCCAATGCGATCCGGCCGATAATCCGCTCTTTTAGGCTCACCACCACTTCATCGCCTTCAATTATCGCCTCGACTGTAATTCCGTTCAAGGTTCCACAATTTATCTCTCTGATAATAACATCCTGGGCTACATCAACCAGCCTTCTGGTCAAATACCCGGAGTCAGCTGTCTTTAGCGCTGTATCAGCCAATCCCTTACGGGCACCGTGAGTAGAAATAAAATATTCCAGCACTGTCAGGCCTTCGCGGAAATTAGCGGTGATCGGATTCTCGATAATCTCACCGGAAGGTTTAGCCATCAAACCCCGCATCCCACAGAGCTGCCTGATCTGAAGTTTTGAGCCGCGGGCTCCGGAATTAGCCATCATAAAAATAGGATTAAACGTGTTCAGGGTTTCGAATATCCGTTCAGAAACCTTATCGCTGGTGCGCGTCCAGATATCAACAACCCTGTTATATCTTTCCCGGTTAGTAATCAGGCCTTTACGGTACTGCTCTTCAATAGTGCCTACCTCCTGCTTTGCCTCGTTTAAATATTCTCTTTTTTGCGGAGGTATCTGAAGGCTGTCAATAGAGATAGAAATTCCTGCTGAGGTTGATTCTTCGAAACCAACCTCTTTTAATTTGTCTAAAATCAAAATTACCTGGTACTGGCCAAACTGTTTATAGCAATCTACGATAATACGGCTAAGCTTACTTTTATTGATTACATCGTTGAAAAACGGAAATCCTTCAGGAAAGATTTCATTAAACTGAACCCGGCCGACAGTGGTCTCGATAATTTTTTTGTTGATCCTTACCTTAATTTTGGCCTGCAGGCCCACTTCTTTATCTAAATAAGCGGTAGTGACTTCCCGGGGGTCAGAAAATATTTTTCCTTCTCCCGTATCCCCTGGTTTTTCTCTAGTTAAATAATAACAACCTAGGACTATGTCCTGGGTGGGACTGGCAATCGGCTCTCCGTTAGCCGGGGAAAATATATTGTTGGAAGCGAGCATTAAAATCCTGGCCTCCATCTGGGCTTCTATTGATAATGGAACGTGAACTGCCATCTGGTCGCCGTCAAAATCAGCGTTAAACGCCGCGCAAACCAGCGGATGAACGCGGATAGCCTTGCCTTCCACCAAAATCGGTTCAAATGCCTGGATACCTAAACGGTGAAGAGTAGGAGCGCGGTTAAGTAAAACCGGGTGTTCACTTACCACTTCCTCTAATATATCCCAAACTTCTGATTTAATCTTTTCCACCATTTTTTTGGCGCTCTTGATAGTGTGAACCAATCCTTTTTCTTTTAGTCTTTTAATAATAAACGGCTCGAATAATTCCAGGGCCATTTTTTTAGGGAGCCCGCACTGATTAAGTTTAAGTTCCGGGCCAATTACGATTACGCTTCTTCCGGAATAGTCAACCCTTTTACCAAGAAGATTTTGACGAAAACGACCTTGTTTACCTTTAAGCATATCGCTCAAAGACTTTAACGGACGGTTGCCCGGACCCAAAATAGACCGGCCGTGCCGGCCATTATCAAATAGTGCATCAACCGCTTCCTGGAGCATCCTTTTCTCATTACGAATAATAATATCCGGAGCCTTGAGCTCAAGAAGTCTTCTCAACCGGTTATTCCTGTTTATTACTCTCCGATAAAGATCGTTCAAATCTGAGGTAGCGAACCTGCCGCCATCCAAAGCCACCAACGGCCTTAAATCAGGAGGAATGACCGGGATTACATCCAGAACCATCCATTCCGGCTTATTCCCTGATTTTCTGAACGACTCTACTACCTTTAACGATTTGACCAACCTGAGCATTGTCTGTCTTGATGTTGAAGCTCCTAACTGCCTGCGAAGGCCAACAGCCATTTTGTTAAGATTGATCTCGCTCAATAATTCTTTTATTGCCTTCCCGCCCATCCTGGCTGTAAACTTCGAACCGTACTGGGACAGATACCTTTGATATTCTGGTTCGGATAAAAGTTGTTTTTTCTTTAGCGGCGTCTGGCCCGGATCAATAACTATATAGTCTTCGTAATACAAAACCCTTTCTAATGCCCTTACGCTCATATTCAACAGCGCGCCGATGCGTGAAGGCGAAATTTTAAAGAACCAAATATGGGACACCGGCACAGCTAATTCAATATGTCCCATTCTTTCCCTTCTTACTTTGGCTTGAGTAATCTCTACCCCGCACCTGTCGCAGATAATACCCTTATTTTTGATGCGCTTATATTTACCACAGGCACATTCCCAATCCCTGCTTGGCCCAAATATTTTCTCGCAAAACAACCCGCCTTTTTCAGGCCGCAGGGTCCGGTAATTTATAGTCTCTGGTTTTTTAACTTCTCCCCTTGACCAGCTCCTAATTATTTCCGCAGAAGCAATCCTAATAGTTACTGAATCAAAAACATTAATATTATCGTGTCCCATCGGCTTTTAGAACCCCTCCATCTTTTTCCTTTGTCCGCTCAACTGCTACATCTAACGCCAGGCTCTGCAGCTCTTTAATTAACACGTTAAAAGATTCCGGGGTTCCCGGCTGAAGCGCATTTTCTCCTTTAACAATTGCTTCATAAATCCTGGTCCGTCCGCTTACATCGTCTGATTTAACCGTAAGCAATTCTTGAAGACAATAGGCTGCTCCGTAAGCTTCTAATGCCCAAACTTCCATCTCACCAAAGCGCTGGCCGCCGAACTGGGCCTTTCCTCCCAGCGGCTGCTGGGTGACCAAAGAATAAGGTCCGATAGACCGGGCATGGATCTTATCAGCAACCAGATGGGCTAATTTCATAACATAGATATATCCAACCGTTACCTTCTGTTTAAAAGGCTCTCCTGTCCGGCCATCATAAAGTCTGATCTTGCCGTCTTCGGGAAGAAAGGCCTTTCTGAGTTCTTCTTTTATTTGCAACTCGCCAGCGCCGTCAAAAACAGGCGTTTTTACATAAAAACCTAATACTTTAGCAGCCCAGCCCAAATGAGTTTCCAGGATCTGCCCGACATTCATTCTGGAAGGAACCCCTAGTGGATTTAAAACTATCTCTACCGGCGTGCCATCGGGCAAGAACGGCATATCTTCTTCGGGTAGTATCTTGGCGATAACCCCTTTATTGCCGTGGCGACCGGCCATTTTATCGCCTACCGACAGCTTTCTTTTCGTAGCAATATAAACTACGACTTTTTTGATCACTCCCGGCGGAAGTTCATCTCCTTTTTTTAAATATTCGATCTCTTTTTCCTGCTCGTCTATCAACTGCTCGATGGAATCATCGCAAATTCGGGCAACCTTGGATATTTCTTCTTCTACCGCAGTGTTTGTTTCTAACTTAATGTTTTGGAAATCACATTTCTTAATCTTGTTGATATTAATCTTGCTGATCTTTTTCCCTTTGGCAACAAGAATTGCTCCGGATTGGCTATCCAGCAACGGTTCACCTAAAACCTTCCCCATTAAAAAGCTGGAAATCCTTTGAACCTTCTCCCGGGTAATTTCTAATATTCTTTTTTTATAGCTTCGCCGAATCTTATCCATTTGGTTAAGTTCGGATTTTCTTTGTTCCTTGGTTCTGGGACCAGCAGACTTCCTGGAAAAAACTTTGACATCTACCACTATCCCTTCCAAGCCTGCCGGCGCAGTGAGCGAGGCATCTCTTACATCACCTGCTTTTTCGCCAAAGATAGCCCGCAATAACTTTTCCTCTGGCGAAAGTTCTGTTTCTGATTTGGGAGTAACTTTTCCTGCTAATATATCTCCTGGCCCGATTTCAACGCCGATCCGAGCAATACCCTCGTCATCCAGGTGGCTTAAGGCATCTTCTCCAACATTGGGAATATCGCAGGTTATCTCTTCATTCCCCAATTTAGTATCCCGGGCTTCTATTTCAAATTCCTCAATATGAATCGAGGTATACGCATCGTCTTTAAGCAGCTTTTCGCTGACCAGAATTGCATCTTCAAAGTTATAGCCACGCCAAGGCATAAATGCCACCAGCACATTCCTGCCCAGAGAAAGCTCTCCCTGACAGGTGGCCGAGCCATCGGCTATTACTTGCCCTTTCTTGATCTTATCGCCGACAGAAACAATCGGCTTCTGATTTATACAGGTGCTTGCGTTAGACCGGGCAAACTTTGTCAGCCGATATTCTTTTTCATCAATTCGAATCCGGTCTGCGGTCACCTCTTTAACCACTCCTGAATGCTCAGCTATAACCACTACTCCTGAATCTCTGGCTACTACGCCTTCCATCCCTGTGCCGATCAACGGAGCTTCGGGAGTAAGAAGCGGCACTGCTTGGCGCTGCATATTTGATCCCATCAACACCCTGTTGGCGTCATCATGCTCAAGAAACGGAATAAGGCTGGCCGATACCCCAACCAGCTGTTTAGGTGAAACATCCATATAGTCTACTTTACCTTTTAGTACCCTGATAAAGTCGTCCTGATATCTACAGAATACAATATCTTCAATAAAATTATTTTTTTTATCTAATTTTGCATTAGCTTGGGCAATAGCATATTTGTCTTCAATATCAGCAGAAAGATATTCGATTTTATCGGTTACCCGTTCGTTAATAACCTTTCGGTAGGGACTTTCCAAAAAGCCAAACTCGTTTACTCTGGCATAAGTGCTCAGTGAAGATATTAAGCCTATGTTCGGGCCTTCGGGGGTTTCTACCGGACAAACACGTCCATAATGTGAATAATGAACGTCTCTAACTTCAAATCCCGCCCTTTCCCTGCTTAATCCTCCCGGGCCAAGAGCAGAAAGCCTGCGCTTATGGGTCAATTCAGCTAATGGGTTGATCTGGTCCATAAACTGGGAAAGCTGACTTCGGCCAAAAAAATCCTTAACAGTGGCAGAAATCAACTTGGCATTAATCAAGTTATGGGGCATAGCGGAATTTAAATCATAAATTGACATTCTTTCTAAAATTGACCGTTCCATCCGGGCCATTCCTACTCTGAACTGATTTTGAAGCAATTCGCCGATAGTCCTGACACGGCGGTTACCTAAATGGTCAATATCATCAATTTTGCCCTCGCCGTTTTTTAATCTTACCAAATATTTAATAGCTTCTATAATATCTTTCAATTCCAGAATTCTTTTATCCAGCAACACATTCAATTTTAATTTTCGATTAAGAATATATCTGCCGACCCGGCCAAGATTATAGTAGTGCGAATCCAGAAAAAGTCTGTTAATCAAAGCCTCTGCGTTTTCTTTTATCGCTGGGTCTCCCGGCCGCATCCTTCTATAAATAGCCAGTAATGCTTCTTCTTTAGAACGATGAACATCTTTTAGCAAGGTATTAATTATGGCAAAATCTTTAACTGGTTCTTTTAAAACCTTGACCGTTTTGATCCGGAGCGTCCGCAAGTCCTTCAATAAATCCTCGCTGATCTTCTGGCCAGCCTTGGCCAGAAGTTTATTATTTTCCTTATCAATAATATCATGCGCTAATATTCTATTGATCAGCTTATGAACTGATTGGTTCTTATCTATCTTAAAGGATTCAGATTCATAAAACAGCGTTATAATTCCTCCGTCATCAGAACATCCTAATGCTTTAAGAAATGTGCTGGCTAAAAACTTTCGGCGCCTATCAATATAAACAAATAATACATCATTTATGTCCAATTCTAATTCCAACCAGGCTCCGCGATAAGGAATAAGCCGGGCAGTATAGACCCGTTTTCCGCTGGGATGAATAGCTTCTTCAAAGCTGACACCCGGAGAACGATGAAGCTGGCTAACCACTATCCTTTCGGCACCATTTATAATAAATGTCCCTGTCCTGGTCATCAGCGGAAGATCACCAATATAAACATCCTCTTCCTTAGGATCCGCCTCTTTCCGGGAGAGCCTTAATTTCAATTTCAAAGGCGCGGCATAAGTTATACCCCGTTTCTGACATTCTTCAGCAGTGTACTTCGGCCTTCCCAGAGAATAACTGATAAATTTAAGCGTTACCTCGCCGTCATAACTCTTGATCGGAAAAGCCTGGTTAAAAACCGCCTGCAGACCTTTATTCTCCCGTTTCGTTTTCGGACAGCCTATCTGCAAAAAATCTTCGTAAGAAGACGTCTGAATTTCTATCAGGCTGGGTAGATTAATAACTTCCGGGATGCGCGCATAATTTTTTCGCTTTAACATTTTTTCCTTTTTTTATCCTTTTACTTAAGTTCTACTGTCGCGCCCTGGGCTTCGATTTTTTTCTTCATCTCTTCGGCCTCTTCTTTAGAGACGCCTTCCTTGATCGGCTTGGGCGCAGCCTCAACCAAGTCCTTAGCCTCTTTCAAGCCCAGGCTGGTCATACTTCTGATTTCTTTAATAACCTGAATTTTCTTGTCCCCTATTTTTGCCAAAACAACGCTAAAGGTAGTTTTTTCCTCAGCAGCCGCTCCAGCACCAGCCGGACCAGCCATAGAACCAGGAACCATGGCCATCATCGGAGCAGCAGCTGAAACTCCGAATTTATCCTCCATTGCTTTCACTAATTCAGACAGCTCTATCACGCTCATTTGTCCAATAGACTTCATTATCTCTTTGAGCTTGTCGGATATCTCCGGAGCAGGTTTTGCCTCAGTTTTCACAACAGGTTCTGCCTCAGCTTTTGGTTCAGGTTTCTTCTTCTCTTTCTTTTCTTCTTTCAACTCAGACATTCTAACCTCCCTGTTTTTCCTGTTTCTTTCTGATTTTATCCAGTACGATAACAAATTTCCTTATTACCTGGCTTAATGCATTAACCAAGCCATTGACCGGTGCGTTCAATCCCCTGACAACGCTGGCTAATAAAACCTCCCGGCTCGGCAAAGCAGCAATGGCTTTTACGCAATCACTTGAAAGTAATTTTTCACCTGTCAGTGCACCGCAAATATCCAGCGCCGGGTGGTCTTTGTTAAAATCAACCAGAGATTTGAAAATACTCTCCGGTGATTCCTTGCTGATAGCTATTCCTACAGAATCTTCTATTAAATCAAGTCCTTTTGATAGATTTGAGTTCTTCAGGGCCAATTCAGCAAGACGGTTTTTAACAACCAAGTACTGCCCGGCCTGCGTATTGAGCTTGCGCCTCAACTGGTTCATTTCCATAGCGCTAAGCCTATTAATTTTGGTGAAGATTAAAACTTCGGCCTGTTGAAATCTGCTCGTCAATTCCTTAACTAGTAATTCTTTATCAAACGATGCCATTTTGCCTCTTCTTTGTTTAAATTGTTAAATTGCAACCTCTCATTTTAACAGTTTAGCAATTTGACAATTTAACAATACTATTTTAGAGAACTAACATCCAGCCTGATTCCTGAACCCATTGTGGTACTTAAACTCATGCTTTTTATATACTGACCTTTGGAATGTGAAGGTTTATGTTCGATTACTGCTTTGATCAAGCTACGTATATTTTCAGAAAGTGCTTTTGGTTGAAAAGAAATCCTGCCTACTCCGAGATGAATATCGGCTTGCTTGTCAACCTTAAATTGTACCTTTCCTTTTTTTGTCTCGCTGACTGCTTTTTTGATATCCGGAGTTACGGTGCCGGCTTTGACACTGGGCATTAAGCCGCGCGGCCCGAGAATACGCCCCAACCTGCTTATTTCCTTCATCATATCAGGGCTGGCAATGGCTACATCAAAATCCAGCCAGCCGGAATTTACTTTCTTAATCAACTCTTCTGAGCCTACAAAATCCGCCCCTTCTTCCTTAGCTATTCTTTCATTTTCGCCTTTACAAAAAACTGTTACTTTAACTTTTTTGCCGGTCCCGTGGGGTAAGATCACCGTACCCCGCACTAATTGATCAGACTTTTTGGGATCAACTCCTAATTTAAAAGAAACCTCTACCGTTTCATCAAATTTAGCTCCGGAAAATTTCTTTAATGTCTCGACCGCTTCCTGGAGCCCATAGAGTTTGTTTTTATTAACTAATTTTTGAGTTTCTTTATATCTTTTACTCGGTTTCAATCCCCATACTCCTCGCCGTACCCTCAATAATCCTCATTGCGCCACTTAGGTCTTTAGCATTTAAATCCTTGATTTTAATCTTGGCTATTTCTTCAACCTGCTGTTTGGTTACTTTACCAATTTTTTCTTTATTCGGCTCACCCGAAGCCTTGGCTATACCACAAGCCTTTTTTAAAAGCACGGCAGCCGGCGGGCTTTTGACAATAAAAGTAAATGATCTATCTTCATAGGCAGTAATAACAACCGGAATAACCAATCCTTCTTTGCCTTTGGTAATTACGTTAAAAGCCTTGCAAAACTCCATAATATTAAGTCCGTGTTGCCCTAAAGCCGGACCAACTGGGGGAGCTGGATTTGCCTGAGCACCTGCAACATGCAATTTTATAACTGCCTTAACTTTCTTAGCCATTTTATACCTTCTCCACCTGCCAATATTCCAATTCAACCGGCGTGGGCCTTCCGAATATTGAGACTGTTACTTTTAATTTACCCTTAGCCGGATTTATTTCTTCGATACTGCCGTTAAAATTGGTAAAAGGACCTTCTTTCACCCTAACTATTTCTCCTTGCTCAAAAAGAACTTTGGGTTTCGGCTTAGCTGTCTTTTCTTCAATTTGTTTTAAAATATTCTTTACTTCGCTATCGCGCAATGCCAAGGGTTTGGTACCTGAACCGACAAAGCCGGTAACCCCGGGAGTATTCCTTACCAGATACCAAGTTTTATCGTTCAAGTCCATTTCTACTACAAGATATCCTGGAAAAAACTTCCTTTGGCTTATAGATTTTTTTCCGCTTTTAACCTCGGATACTTGTTCTGTGGGGATTAAGACCTGAGAAATACTGCTTGCTAATCCGTTTAACTCCGCACGTTTCTTAAGACTAACTTTTACTTGATGTTCGCGTCCGGTCTGGGCATGAACTACATACCATTTCTTGGCCATTTCTCACCTGATCAACAATCCGATACCTCTAGACAAAAAATAATCACAGATGCCTATAAAAGTAACCAACAATAAAGTAACAACTATTACTATCACGGTTGAACCGATTAACTCATCTTTGGTAGGCCACGATACTTTTTTTAATTCTGTCCGAGCTTCTTTTAAAAAACCTACTATTTTATTAGCCATTTATATTTCTTTTTATTTCTATAGGTACCAACAATTTGCCGTTAAGGCAAATCGTCGGTACTAATTCGGTCTTACAGCTTAGCTCGTCCCTTCAGGACTTGCTAAGTTATGACTTCATTAGCAGGCCTGGAGGGATTCGAACCCCCATCACCCGGTTTTGGAGACCGGTGCTCTAGCCAATTAGGAGCTACAGGCCTTCATTTCGTTTCTTTGTGTACGATATGCTTTTTGCAAAACCGACAGTATTTGTTTAATTGCAGTTTATCGGGGTTTTTTCTCTTATTCTTAGTGGTAGTGTAATTTTTTCTTTTACATTCACCACAAACCAGTGTAACTATTTCCTGCGGCATTTTCTGCTTCTTTCCCCAACTTAAGCCATGAGCTTCCGACTACGCAATTACTTCCGAAACCACCCCGGCACCCACTGTATGTCCGCCTTCCCGGATAGCAAACCGCTGTTCTTTTTCCATGGCG
>JAYELI010000016.1 GCA_034717435.1 Candidatus Omnitrophota bacterium | reverse complement strand
CACCTTAAAGGTCATTCTGAGGCCGAAGGCCGAAGAATCTCAGAAAACACGGTTTTATGAGATCCTTCGGTCGCTTACGCTCCCTCAGGATGACACCTACGCTTACGCTCCCTCAGGATGACACCTAATTAAGGACTTAGGGGGTGTGCAGTTTTAAACTTTAAACTGTGCAGTTTTAAAATTTAGCTAACATAAAAAAACGCACCTTTGTTCTGGTGCGTTTTAGTAAAGTAAAGGTTACTAACCGTTTTTTAGCTTTCTATTTTTAGCAATTTCCCTATCCTGTTTACGGCTTCTTTTATCCTGTCTTCCGGCTCAACCAGGGCAAACCGAATATAGCCTTCGCCATATTCGCCAAATCCGATTCCCGGCGCCACCACTACCCCTGTTTCCTTAAGCAGAAAAGAGGTAAATTCCATTGAAGTCAATGCACTGTACTTCAAGGGAATATGCGCCCAGACATAAAAAGTTGCCTTGGGCCGCTCTACATCCCAGCCGACCTTCCGGAGGTTATCAACCAATACATCCCGCCGGAGCTGATACATCTGAACTGCCTGCTTGACACAATCCTGAGGACCGTTCAGCGCCTTTATCGCAGCCCACTGTACAGCCTGGAACATACCAAAGTCAATATAACTCTTGGTCTTAGCCAATACTTTTAAAATATCGGCATTGCCTACACAGTAGCCAATCCGCCAGCCAGCCATGTTATAACTCTTAGAAAGAGTATGAAATTCGATCCCCATCTTTTTTGCTCCTTTGACCTGCAGTATACTAGGGGCTTTATATCCATCAAAGACTATATCGGAATATGCCAAGTCGTGGCCGATAATAATATCTTTGGAGCGCGCCCAAGCGACCATCTCTTTAAAAAACCCTAAATCGACAACCGCAGCGGTTGGATTGTGCGGATAGCTCAAGAAAAGGAGCTTGCTCATCTTGACTATCTCTTTGCCCAGGGATCTTAGATCCGGTTTAAACCCATTCTCTTTTTTCAACGGAATATTATAAAGGATACCTCCGGCCATGATTACGCCGTTAAAATGAACCGGATACGCCGGAGACGGCACTAAGGCAATATCATCATTGTTAAGAAATGAAAGCGAGAGATGGGCTATGCCTTCTTTGGAGCCGATTAACGGTAAAACTTCGGTCTGGGGGTCTAAATCTACGTTAAACACATCCTTGTACCGGTTGGCAATAGCCTGCCTTAGTTTTTGTTCCACTTCGTCGTCAAAGCGCGAATAGCGATGGGTGCTTTTCATTCTGGCAGCCCGGCAAAGCTCTTCGACAATATAATCCGGAGCGCCCTGATCAGGGTTTCCCATTCCCAAGTCAATAATATCTGTCCCTTGCGCTTTTACCTCGCGTTTCAAGCTGTCAATAATGGTAAACAGATAAGGGGGAAGCCGTTTTAATCTGTTTGCTTCATGAATCATTAGAAATCCTTCTCCTGTTCTGAAAGTTTGTATTCCACAAAACGGGTTATTTTATCCTTATCTTTTTTGCTCAGGTCGGTAAAAAATACAGCTGTATTATAAAGAATCTCGTCTCTTTCAGCAACTTCCTGGATTCTAACTACTACACCCTGGCCTTTGATCTTATCAAAATCATCGATCTTCTCACCGGCAATACGAGGGAGAAGCAGGATAATCACCACCTTGGTCATTAATTTTATCGGCTGATTCAATTGGCAATGGATCCCGGAACAACTTATGTCATGGATTTTGCTCTGGACAATTTCGCCGGTCCGGGCTATCTTAAGGCTAATATCCGCCTTTGCCCTGGGATATTTTCTTCTCTCTAATTGATCAGACATATCTACTCACATCTTTTCTGGAGCTGCAACTCCCAATAAATCCAGACAATTCTTCAAAACAATCCTCACACAATCAACGAGAAGAAGTCTGGCTGTTGTCAAACGAGCATCTTTGGTAACTACCCGGTATTTGGTATAAAAGTTATGAAAGCTTTTAGCCAGCGTGCGGACATAAAGCGTGACCTGCTGCGGCTCAAGAGACTTTGCGCTGCTGCAGACAATTTCCGGATAAGACCTCAGAATCTTTATTATACGGATTTCCTCGGATTTATCAAGCAAAAACGGATTAATCTTCGTATTTATTCTCCGGCGGGAAAACCGGACAATACTGCAAACCCTGGCATAGGCATACTGGACATAATATACCGGGTTATCTTCTGATTCTTTGCGGGCCAGGTCCAGATCAAAATCAAAATGCGAATCTCTCTTCCTCATCAAGAAGAAAAAACGGCTCGCATCAAGGCCCGTTTCCTTTACAAGCTGCCCGAGGGTAACAAACTCGCCCATCCTGGTAGACATCGCCAGGATCTTGCCCCGGTCATATATGGTAACTAATTGGACAATAAGCATTGATAATGCTCCCCTGGGATAACCCAGGGCCTGCATAGCTGCTTTTAACCGGGGAATATACCCGTGATGGTCCGGCCCCCAGATATCAATAATCTTTTTAAAACCGCGCCTGAATTTGTCCCGGTGATAAGCTATGTCAGGGGTGATATAGGTAAAACTACTATCTTGTTTTATCAAAACCCGATCTTTGTCATCGCCAAAACGTGTTGACTCAAGCCAGGTAGCTCCGTCCTTGTTGTAAAGATAACCCCTTTTGTTCAAATCCTGAAGCGTTTTTTTAACCCTGCCTGTTTTACTAAATGCGGCCTGTGAAAACCAACTATCAAAATTTACCTTGAATTCCTTAAGGTCTTTCTTGATTCCGCTCAGAATCACCTTTAACGCGTATCCTGAAAAGAAGCTTAATGTCTTTTTATCTGAGGAATTAAGATATCTAGGCCCGTATTTATCGGCGATTTTCCGGGCTATCGCCCTGATATATTGGCCCTTATATCCATTTTCCGGGAAGGAGCAATCCTTTTCAAATATCTCGAAATATCGGGCTTTTACAGAGCTGCCTAAAAGTTCGATCTGGCTGCCCTGGTCATTAATGTAATATTCTTTGCTGACCCGGTACCCGTTCACCCGCAGGATATTAGCCAAGCTATCGCCTACTGCCGCCTGACGGCCATGAGCTATGGTCAGGGGCCCGGTGGGATTAGCGCTGACAAATTCAACCTGAACACGCCTGCGCCTGCCGATATTTGACCTTCCATAATTTTTATTGGATCTTTTTATCTCGAATAAGACATTATACAAATATCTTACGTTTAAGAAAAAATTTATAAATCCCGGGGGTTTGATCTCGATCTTTTTAAGCTTACTGGTAAGAAGAGGGGTTTGCCCGAATCTATTTTTAATCTCGCCAACAATCAGCTCAGCGACCTTGGTTGAAGGTATCTTAGTCCGGCGGGCAATATCCATAGCAAGGTTTGTCGAAAGATCCCCGACTGATTCATTCTTGGGAGTTTCCAGCTTTATCCGGCCGGCAGATTCAGCAGGAAGCAGGCCTTTGGTTTTAAGCCTGTCTACTGCCTTATTGACTAAAATAATGATCTCCTCTTCTATCCTTTGGCTCACAAAGCACTCCTGGGGGCCTTTGACCATAACCGCTCTAAGTCATAAAAAGACCGCAGTTCCTTACAAAATATATGAACAATAACATCGTTATAATCGAGTAAGATCCACCTACCTTCCCGGTAACCATCAATATGCCAAACCCGAATATTGAAATGCTTTAATTCACCTAATATGTTGTCGGCTATAGCTTTAAGATGCCTGTCTGATTGGCCGTCACAGATAACAAAAAAATCGGTAAAATTAGAAATCTTCTTTAAATCGATTAAAAGAATATTCTCTCCTTTTTTGTCCCGGCAGGCCCGGGCACAAATCAAGGATTTTTCTCCTGAATCTATAACTTCCACCTCCTTACTCCATAAATCCTTTGCTCATTTAAAAAGGCATGCCGCTTTTGTCTAATCTTACTCGACATGCCTCTTTGATGTCAAAAATATAATTAAGCTCCAGGTTTTAATATTCGATACATTCCCGTGCCGCAGTCTGGACATTTGCCCTTCATAGCCGGTCTTCCATTCTTCATGGTAACTTTTTGGGCGTCCTTCATTTCCTTTTTACTTTTACATTTTACACAATATGCTTCCAAAATTCTCACCTCCTCAATTCAAATTGAATTTACTATACTATATTGGCTGATTTTTGTCAAGAATTATATCGTGCCCTGTTATCTACGAATTAAAAGTGCGCAGTTTTAGAGCGATTTAAGTTTTAAAAGTGCATACCTTAACCGAAATTAAAAATAATAACGCTAAAAAAGTCATTCTGAGGCCGAAGGCCGAAGAATCTCAGAAAACACGGTTTTATGGGAGATCCTTCGGTCGCTTACGCTCCCTCAGGATGACACCTACGCTTAGGCTCCCTCAGGATGACA
>JAYELI010000015.1 GCA_034717435.1 Candidatus Omnitrophota bacterium | reverse complement strand
CTACGCTTACGCTCCCTCAGGATGACACCTACGCTTACGCTCCCTCAGGATGACACCTATCTTAAAAAGAACAAAATTAAGGACTTGGGGAGTGTGCAGTTTTAAACTTTAAACTGTGCACTTTTAAAATTTAGCTAACAGTATAATGTAGATAATTGGTTTAAAGTTTACTGGTTACGGCTTGCCGGCTTTGGGCTATGATCTTTTTACCTGTCATTCTGCGGTTTGCCCTGAATTAATGATCTTCGGGGGCAGAATCCAGAAAAATGAGTTGTCTGGAGCCCATAGTTTAACCACAAGATGACAATAAAACAATTCGTGTGTAATTTGGTAATTTATGTTTATTTAATATTGACAAAAATTACCTGTTGTAGTAAGCTTATACCACAGATTTTCGCAGACGTCGTTGCGAGAGGCTGGAGGATTGCTTCGGTTGCCCCTACGAGGTTCCCTCGCAATGATATTTCCGTGTAATCGTTTTGATCATTTTTATAGGTGAATAATGATTGAGGAAAGAGCCAAGAAAATTAAGATGCTTGTGCTTGATGTAGACGGTGTTTTAACCGATGGAAGGATAATCTATAATGACTTTGGTGTTGAACTTAAGAATTTCAATGTAAAAGATGGTTTTGGCATGCTGCTTTTAAATAGAGCCGGGATCAAAGCCGCTGTTATTACCGCAAAAAAATCCAGACTCCTGGCAAAACGAATGAAAGAGATGTGGATAAGCAGGTTATATCAAAATGCATTTGATAAATTAGAAGCATATCAGGACATATTAAAAAGATTTGGCTTGAAGAATGAAAATATCTGCTATATTGGCGATGACTTGCTTGACTTACCCCTGCTAAAACGTGTAGGCCTGGCGGTTGGCGTAAAAGACGGAGCCGAAGAGGTCAAAACAGCCGTTCATTATATTACTGAAACAAAGGGGGGCAAAGGAGCGGTAAGAGAAGTAATTGAGCTGATCTTAAAGGCGCAGGGAAAATGGGAAGAAGTAACCAGAAGATACCGAAAATAAGAAAATAATGAGAAGAGGCTTAATTATTGCTTTAATAGCGGCGTTTGGTTTAAGTATTGTTTCCTGCAGCCAGGGCAGTCAAAAGAAAAAAGAACCAGAACAGGGTTCTTTGCCTTTGGATTCAGTCAGCGATTCAGCCGGCCCTGAAGAGGCGGTAAAACAAGAGGTTTCAACATTTTTGTTGAGCGGGTATAGCACTGCGGGAGCAAAAGAATGGGAAGTCAAGGGTGATTCGGCCAAAATATTTACTGCGACTAACGAAATTAAACTGGATAATATGACAGCCAAGGTCTGGACAGAGGATAATAAATGTATGGCCCTGTCTTCGGACATCGGGACTTTTGACCAGGCGACTGAAAATGCCCGCTTTAAAAAAAATGTTGTAGTGACTGATGAGTCCGGGACAGAATTACGAACCGATTATTTAGACTGGCATCCCAAAGGCCAGGGCGGGAATAAGTTGCAATTGATCAAAACAGATGCTTATGTTGAAATAGAAAAGGAAAACCTTAAAGCAGAAGGTGTTGGTCTTCGCGCAAAACACCAATTGAACAATGTCCAATTGAATAAAGAAGTTGAGGTAAGTATAAAAGGTAAGCAGAAGATCGTTATTACCTGTGACGGCCCATTAGAGCTGGATTATAAAGATAGCATTGCCCATTTTAGTGAAAATGTTAAGGTTGATAGTGAGCGCGGCGAACTCTTTGCCGATAAAATGGACGTTTTTATAGATAAACAAAAAAAGTCAATTACTAAAATTGTCTGTACCGGCAATGTAAAGATTAAACAAGAAGAAAATATCACCTTTAGCCAGAAAGCTGTCTATTTTGCTGAACAAGGTAAAGTGATACTGCTTGGTAAACCCAGATTGGTTATTTGCCCGGAACAGATGGGAGATGGTTCGATGTTTAATAAAAATACTAAATCAAATTAGGTCATAAAAAAAGTCATAAGCTTTAGGTCATAAGTCATAATAGTCTTATGACTTGCGACCGATGACTTACGACTTTTTGTGACCTATGACCTATGACTTTTATTTAAAGACGAGGTTTTAAAATGTTCCTTTTGGAAACCCGGAGTTTGACCAAGTCATATAACGGCAGAAAAGTTGTAAACGGTATCAAGATAAATATTGGCAAAGGCGAGATAGTCGGCCTTTTAGGCCCCAATGGCGCGGGTAAAACAACGACTTTTTATATGGTTGTCGGCCTGGTTCGGCCGGACAGCGGGCAGATAATCTTTGATTCTAAAAATATAACCAAATTTCCTATGTACCAGCGAGCCAGATGCGGATTAGGATACCTTTCTCAGGACCCGTCCGTCTTTCGTAAATTAACGGTAGAGGAAAACATCACAGCTGTTTTGGAAACCTTGAAGTTATCCAGGAGAGAAAGGAAGAGAAGATTAACCAGGCTTCTTAGCGAACTGAAAATAGAACATTTAGCCAGGAATATAGCTTATACGCTTTCGGGAGGTGAAAGAAGAAGGCTGGAAATAACCCGCGCTTTGGTTACCCGGCCTAATTTTATCCTATTAGACGAACCGTTCAGCGGAGTTGACCCTATAGCGGTGCATGAAGTGCAACAGATAATTGCTGAGTTAAGATCTAAAGGATTAGGAATTCTCCTGACAGACCACAGCGTTCGCGAGACCTTATCAATAACCGACAGATCATATATCATGTTTGAGGGTAAAATCTTAATTTCCGGTTCATCCCGGGAATTACTAGCCAACCCGGAGGCAAGAAAGATTTATCTCGGGGAGCAGTTTACAATGTAATTGGTTTGTAGTATAATTGAAAAATTAAGCTTTATCGTACGTAGTGCACAACACGCAATATACACAACGTAATACGAAAAAAAGGAGGAGCCAGGAATGAGAATTATGGATTTTTTATGCCCAAAAGCGGTTACGGTTGATCTAAAAGCCGCTAACAAACAAGAAGCAGTAAAGGAATTGGTAAATTTACTGATTAAAGCTAAAGAGATTAAAGACAAAGGTGCATTAGTTAAGTCTCTTTTAAACAGAGAAGCTTTGGGCTCTACCGGTATTGGCCAGGGCGTGGCCATTCCTCACGCTAAATCAGACGGGCTCAGAAAGTTAGTAGCTGCTTTTGGCCTTTCCCGGAAAGGGGTAAGGTTTGATGCGCTCGATGGCGAACCGGTATATATATTCTTTTTACTGGTTGCCCCATTAGATTCTGCCGGACCGCACTTAAAGGCCTTGGCCAGAATATCAAGGGTTTTAAAAGATAAAATTTTCTGTGCTACCTTAAAAGACGCCAGGGATGAAAAAGGGGTTCTGAAGATCATAAAAGAAGAAGACCGCAGAAAAGGTTAGGCCATGGTTAAGCTGACGGTAAAAGATTTCTTAAGCGCCGGCAAAGATAAATTGGATTTGAAATTGCTCAATCCGGAGGTGAATTTAGGCAGAAGAATAAAAACTGCCACCTTTCTTCGTCCGGGATTGGCCCTTGCCGGTTATTTTGGTTATTCTACTCCTTCTGGAGTGCAAATTTTTGATAGTCCGGAGATTTCCTATCTTAAAAAGCTGTCCAAGAGCGAAAGATCAACCTGTCTCCAGCGCTATTTTTCCTGCGATATTCCCTGTATAGTAATTACTGGAAATAGAAGCTATCCTAAGGAACTTCTCAAACTTGCCATAAAAAATAACGTCGCGGTTATAAGGTCAACCCTTTCCACCAGCCGATTAATAAATAAAATTGCCGTTTATCTGGAAGACAAACTTGCGCCGGAGTTTAGCCTTCACGGCACGTTTCTTGATGTATATGGCGTGGGGGTGTTGATCATCGGTAAAAGCGGAGTTGGCAAATCTGAATGCGCTTTAGAATTGATCGAAAGAGGCCATCGACTGGTAGCCGATGATATGGTGGAGATAAAACTTAAGGCTGGCAAATTTTTGATGGGCCGCGGAGCTGAATTAATTAGGTATCATATGGAGATAAGAGGATTGGGGATTGTAAATGTTAAAGAAATATTTGGCGTAGGCGCTGTCAGAAATAGAAAAAGAATCGGCATGGTGGTAACTCTGGAGAAGTGGGATTCTAAGAAAGAATATGAGCGCTTAGGGCTTGAAGAAAAGATTTATAAAATCCTGGCGATTAAATTACCTCATTTGGTTATTCCCGTTCGTCCGGGCCGCAGCATTCCCATCCTGATAGAGGTATCTGCTTTAAACCAGAGATTAAAAAGGATGGGGTTTCACCCAGCCAAAGAATTGAATAAAAGGTTGATTAAATCTATGGGAAGAAAGGCGCTTAAACAAAAAGAATTAGACGAAGTTTTTTAGAATAGATTTTTAAAGTCTGTGTAATTGTACTTTTGATCAAAGAGGTATTATGAAAATTTTAAAATGGTTGTCGCCGGGCATGAAGATAAAAAGGTATGTTTTTCAATTTATCGGCGGGATAGTGCTTTTGATAATGGGAATCATGCTTTGCGCTATGAAAGGACAGGTGCAACCTGAAGCGGCAAAAGTAGTTGTTTATTCCGGATCGATTTTGATAATTATGGGCATATATTTTGTGATCAGGGGAATAAGAAAAATGGTCAAGTCTTTGGTCAGCATACTGCTGCCTCAGAAGAAAGGGGAGCTGGTTGATCTTATTTATCGTAAGAATAAATTAGCCGCTGGAGCCAAGATAACGGTAATCGGAGGGGGGACGGGCTTGTCTACCTTGCTGCGCGGTCTTAAAGAATACACCAGCAATATTACTGCTATTGTTACGGTAGCCGATAGCGGAGGCAGTTCCGGAAGGATCAGGTCTGAACTTGATGAGCTTCCGCCGGGAGATATCAGAAACTGTTTGGTTGCTCTGGCAGATACCGAGCCATTGATGGGTAAGTTATTTCAGTACCGCTTTAAAGAAGGTGAAGGCCTGACCGGCCATAATTTCGGAAATCTATTTATCACTGCTCTTTCCAAGATCACCGGTGACTTCGAAAAAGCGATCAAAGAATCAAGCGAAGTCCTGGCAATAAGAGGCCGGGTAATGCCCTCTACTTTAGAGAAAGTAACATTAGTGGCTGAGTATAATGACGGAAGTTTAGGCCGGGGTGAGGCCCAGATTCCTAAGCCCGGGAAGCCGATTAAACAAGTTTATTTACAGCCCGCAGATTGCAGTCCTCCGGATGAAGCGATCAATGCAATTAACCAGGCAGACTTGATAGTTTTAGGGCCGGGAAGCTTATATACCAGCGTAATGCCAAATCTATTAATCAAGGGGATCCTGAAGGCGGTTTCCGATAGCCGGGCCGTAAAGGTCTATGTTTGCAATATAATGACCGAGGCCGGAGAGACAGAGAACTATACTGCCTATGACCATTTAAACGCCCTGATCAAACATACCCAGGATGGTATAGTTGAGTATTGCCTGGTCAATACCGGCAGGATTCCTCCGGAGCTATTAACCAAATATAAACAGGAAGGCGCTGAGCCGGTTAAGGTCGACAACAGCCAAATCAGAAAAAGAGATTGTCTGGTTATTGAAGGCGAGATAATAAGCACTACTGATTTTATCAGGCACGATTCCCAAAAATTAGCCAGGGTTATCGTAGATTTGTTAGTTAAAAATAAAAGGCTCAGGAAAAGAAATGTTGGTAGAGAAAAAATTAACCATTAAAAACAAACTTGGATTACATGCCAGGCCTGCTGCCTTGTTTGTCCAGCTGGCGAATAAATTTGATTGTGAGATTATGATTAAAAAGGGAAAGCAAGAGGTAAACGGAAAATCTATTATGGGTATCTTAATGCTGGCTGCTGGTAAAGGCAGCCGGATTTTCATCAGGGCAAAAGGATCAGATGCCCGGGACGCGGTGCAAAAACTGGAACAGTTGCTTCTGAGCGACCTTCCTGAGGAGTGACTTATAGTTAGACTAAATGATTAAATGGCTAAATTGTTAAATTGCTAAATGGTTAAATTGAGAATATCTGAAAAAACATTTTATTGTAGATTGATGTGAAAAAATTTGTGTTTCAGAATTTAGAAGGCAAATTTTCAGTTTTAACAGTTTAGCAGTTTATCAGTTTAACAATTTGGCAATATAGCAATTTAAATAAGGAGCAAGGCGACGAATGTTAAAAGGAATCGGAGCTTCTCCGGGTATAGTTATTGGAAAGGTTTTTTTGCTTGATAGCGAAGATATCGCTATACCCAGAAGACGGATCAAAGAAGAAGAAGTGTCTAAAGAAATTGCCAGGTTTGAAGAGGCCATGGCCCAGGCAAGGTTTGAAGTATTGGGCATTCAAAAAAGAATCAGCCAGGAGATAGGAATGGAACATAGCAATATATTTAATGCCCATCTTCTGATCCTTGAGGACAGGATCTTGATCGAAGAGATAATTGATAAATTAAAAAAACAGAAGCTGAACGTAGAGTACATATTTAATGAAATCTTTAAAAAATATATTCAAATCTTTTCTGAAATAGATGATGAATACTTAAGGGAGCGGGTTAGCGATGTTGAAGATGTCGGCAAGCGGGTAATGAGGAAGCTGCTGGATAGAAAAAGGCAGACGCTGGCTAATCTGAAAGAGGAAGTTATTGTGGTGGATCATGACCTTTCTCCTTCAGATACCGCATTGATGCACAAAGAGAAAGTCATCGGGTTTATTACAGATATCGGCGGAAAGACTTCACATACTGCCATTATGGCCAGGGCGCTGGAGATCCCGGCAGTGGTAGGGCTTGGTACCGTAAGCCGTCAGGTTAAATCTGGCGACACTATAATTATCGACGGCGATCAGGGGAATGTGATTATAAATCCGGATCCGGCAACTATTCAAAAGTATCAGGAAAAGAAAAGAAACTTTGAAAGATCCCTGGAGGAGCTTGATAAATTAAAAGAGCTTTTTGCCGAAACCCTGGACAAACACAAGATAGAATTAGTCGCCAATATAGAGCTGCCAATGGAAGTTCCTTCGGTAATCGCTCACGGGGCCAGGGGAATAGGGCTATACCGAACAGAATTTTTTTATATGAATCGGCAGGATTTACCTGACGAAGAGGAACAATACCAATCCTATCGTCAGGTAGCCCAGGCAATCGCTCCTTATTCAGCCATTATCCGGACATTAGACTTAGGCGGGGATAAATTTTTGTCGCAACTGCATGTTCCCCGGGAGATAAATCCTTTTTTGGGCTGGCGGGCAATCAGGTTTTGCCTGGCCAGGCCGGATATATTTAAGACCCAGCTGCGGGCAATACTTAGGGCAAGTGCATATGGAAAGCTAAAGATCATGTATCCTATGATTTCCGGTTCGGAAGAGCTTAAGGCAGCCAATAATATCCTGAAAGAGGTAAAAAAAGGCCTTAAGAAGACAAAAACTCCGTTCGATGAAAAAATGGAAGTGGGCGCAATGATTGAGACTCCATCTGCCGCTTTGATTTGTGATATATTGGCCAAGGAAGCAGATTTTTTCTCTATCGGAACCAATGATCTAATCCAGTACTGTCTGGCAGTAGATAGGGCTAATGAAAAGATAGCCTATCTTTACGAACCAGCACATCCGGCTATTTTAAGAATTATTAAGCACATTATCGATACCGGTCATAAATCAGGTATCTGGGTAGGGCTCTGCGGTGAAATGGGCAGCGATCCGGTCCTGGCTGTTCTTCTTTTAGGATTAGGGTTAGATGAAATCAGTACCAGCTCTATAGTCCTTCCGAAAATAAAGAAGATGATCAGATCAATAAGATTAAAAGAAGCAAAGAGCATAGCCAGCCACGCTCTTAACCTGTCGTCTGCTAAGGAAGTAAAAAAATTTGCTACAGAAAGGATTAGAAAGGTAACCAGGTTATGAAAATTGACTTAGATAATCTTCAAGAAATAATTCAGATCGATAGAACAAATTTTAAACAGCTGTTACTCGATTTTCCCCAGCAGTGCCTGAGGGCAGAGGAAATAGGAAAAAAAGGGACTTTTCCGCCTATTTACCGGGAAATCAAAAATATTGTTTTTTCAGGCCTTGGCGGTTCGGCAATAGGCGGCGATTTGATCCGGTCTTATCTGGCAGGACAGGCAAAAGTTCCGGTAGTCATTAATAGAAATTACAGCCTTCCGGAATTTGTCGATTCTTCATCCCTGGTATTCATCTGTAGTTATTCTGGGAATACCGAAGAAACACTTCAGGCGTTCCAGGAGGGACTAACAAGAAAAGCCAGGTTAATAACTGTTACTTCAGGCGGGAAGCTGGCGGTACTGGCCGGTAAAGCAGAAATCCCTTTGGTTACGATACCTCAGGGGCTGCCTCCCAGGGCTGCTTTGGGTTACTCGTTTTTCCCTGGCCTGATAGCGCTTTCAAAGCTTGGCATAATAAATGAACAGTCTTTCCAGATTAAAAATGCCGTTGCTGTTTTATCCCGGTTAAAAGAAAAATTAAGCCCTGAGGCCAAAACCGAAATTAATCAGGCCAAACAAATAGCCTTGGATATTTACGGTAAAATCCCTTTGATTTATGCCGCGAATGATTTTTTTGATGTGGTAAGCTATCGGTGGCGGACACAGTTAGCGGAGAACGGTAAAACCCTTTCTTCAAATCACGTTTTTCCGGAGTTGACCCATAACGAGATAGTGGGGTGGGAGTTTCCTCAAAAACTGCTTAAGGATTTTGTGGTTATCTGCCTTCGCGACAAACACGATCATCCCAGAATTGCTAAAAGAATGGATATAACCATGTCAATTCTCAAAGAAAAGGCTGGTAAGATTATTGAGATTTTCTCAGAAGGAGAGGAACTACTCGCTAGGATTTTTTCTTTGATTTATATTGGTGATTTCGTCAGCTTTTATCTGGCGATATTAAATAAAATTGATCCGACTCCGGTGGATAGAATAACATACCTGAAAAAGAAACTGGCGTCCTAGACTACTAAATGGTTAAACTGTTAAATTGTTAAATTGATACTTCATAGAAGAGGCATATAGAAATAAATAGAAATAGATTGTTAGCTTAACAATTTAGCCATTTAGCAATTTAACCATTTAACAGTTTAGCAAAGAGAGGTGGTTATGAAGGCACTGATAATGGCTGCTGGATATGCAGTCAGGCTTTATCCATTGACTAAAAACAGGCCAAAGCCGCTTTTACCTGTTTGTCGCAAGCCGATAGTGGAATACATCCTCGCTAACATAGAAAAGATCAAGTCAATAGATGAGGTCCTGGTGGTCACCAACCATAAATTTGCGGGTCATTTTACTGATTGGTCGAAAAATTTATCGTTTCAAAAAAAGATCAGGATAATGAACGACGGCACGACAACCAATGACGATAAATTGGGTGCGGTAGGCGATATAAATTTCGTCATTAAGAATGCCCAGATTAACGATGATCTTTTGATAATAGCCGGAGATAATCTTTTTGATTTCTCTCTGGATGGATTTATCGAGGCCGCATTTTCCAAAAAGCCTTCACCTTCTATCGGCCTGTACGATATTGGAGATTTAGAAGCAGTCAAAAAATATGGCATGGTTGCTTTAAGCCAGGATAAAAAAGTGGTTGATTTTCAAGAGAAGCCTCGCTATCCAAGCAGCACCTTGGTTGCTATCTGCCTATATTTTTTGCCTCAGGAAACTCTGAAGTTGGTTCCTGAATATCTTGATGAGGGTAACAATCCCGATGCCCCGGGTTATTACATAGATTGGCTTTGCCGCAAAAAGCCTACTTATGGTTTTGTTTTTAAAGGGGAATGGTATGATATAGGCGATATTGCTTCCTATCACCGGGCATCAAAAAAATATGAAAGGAAGGCAGATGCTTAAGCATAAGTATTTTTTTACTTCTGAATCAATTACCGAGGGTCATCCCGACAAAATCGCAGATCAGATATCCGATGCGGTTTTAGACGACATATTTTCCAAAGATCCCAATGGCAGAGTAGCTTGTGAAACTGTGGTTACTACCGGTCTTGCCTTTGTTGCCGGAGAGATTACTACTTCTTGCTATGTGGAAGTTCCCAAGATAGTCAGGCAAACCATAAAGGAAATAGGTTATACCAAAGCTGCCTATGGTTTTGATTATTTGACCTGCGGAGTTATAACTGCTATTCAGGAACAATCCCCGGATATAGCGCTAGGGGTAGATATTGGCGGGGCGGGAGACCAGGGGATGATGTTTGGCTATGCTACTGATGAAACGCCGGAGTTAATGCCTCTTCCTATAATGCTTGCCCATAAACTAGCCAGAAGATTAAGCCAGGTGAGAAAAGAAAAAAAGGTTGATTATTTGAGGCCTGACGGCAAGACACAGGTGACAGTGGAATATCATGACGGACGGCCAAAGAGAATTGAAACGATTGTAATAGCTGCCCAGCATAGCCCTAAAGTAAAAATCGAAGATCTAAGGCATGACCTGAAAAATTTAGTGATAAATAAAGGAACTTCCTGCAAGCTGATCGATAAAAATACAAAGTTTTTCATTAACGCCACTGGAAGATTTGAGGTCGGCGGGCCTCAGGGCGATACGGGCCTTACCGGCAGAAAGATTATTATTGATACTTATGGCGGGGTTGGTTCTCACGGAGGAGGATGTTTCTCGGGCAAAGATCCCAGCAAGGTTGACCGTTCAGCCTCTTATATGGCGCGCTATATTGCCAAGAACATTGTGGCGGCGAAACTGGCCAGTAAGTGCGAGATCCAGCTGGCCTATGCTATTGGCGTAACAGACCCAGTCTCAATAATGGTCAATACCTTAGGTACTGGCAAAATCAGTGAGGCAAAGATAAAAAAACTTATTTGGGATAATTTTGACCTTACTCCACGGGGGATAATAAAAGACCTTAAACTCCGCCGGCCGATTTATAAAAAAACAGCCTGCTACGGTCATTTTGGCCGGCTGGAAGAAGGATTTACCTGGGAAGAGACCGATAAAGCCGGGATACTTGCTAAAGCCGCATAATTTGTCGTGCGTATTGCGTATTGCGTAAAAAGATTTTTAACGCAATACGCATCACGCACGACGCAATACGAAAAAGGAGATTAACATTGAATAATTATGATATTAAAGACATAAAATTAGCCAAAAAAGGAAGTTTACGTATTCAGTGGGCAGTCAGTCAAATGCCGGTTTTGGAGTTAATAAAAAAGAGATTTAAAAAAGAGAAGCCGCTTAAAGACACGAAGATTGCCTGTTGTCTCCACGTAACTACCGAAACTGCCAATTTAGCAATTACTTTGAAGGCCGGCGGAGCCAGGGTAGTTTTATGCGCTTCAAATCCACTCAGCACCCAGGATGATGTAACTGCTTGTTTGGTAAAAGACTGGCAAATTCCCGTATTTGCGATTAGGGGCGAAAGCCCAAAAACTTACTATTCTCATATAGATAGCTTACTTAAGATTAAGCCGGATATTACCATGGATGACGGCGCAGACCTGATCTCAACTATTCATAAAAATTATCAATCATCAACCGCTGATTATCAATTGCCAATTGGCGGGACCGAAGAAACCACTACCGGGGTGATCAGGCTCAGGAGCCTGGAGCGGGAAAATAAGCTTTTGTTTGCGGTAATTGCCGTTAATGACGCGGCTACAAAGCATTTATTCGATAACAGATATGGAACCGGTCAGTCTACCATCGACGGCATTTTGCGGGCTACAAATATTTTGATCGCCGGCAGGATCTTTGTGGTATGTGGTTATGGCTGGTGCGGCAGGGGAGTAGCTATGAGGGCAAAGGGTATGGGCGCGAATGTTGTAGTTACCGAGACGGATCCTTTGCGGGCCTTGGAAGCAATAATGGACGGATACAGGGTTTTGCCGATAACAAACGCGGCAAAAATAGGGGATATTTTTGTTACCCTGACCGGTGATTTAAAGGTTATAAGAGAGAAACATTTTAAATTAATGAAAGATGGGGCTATAGTGGCTAATGCCGGACATTTTAATGTGGAGATAGATATTGAAGGGCTTGAAAAAATAAGTAAAAGAAAAAGGATAATCAGAAACTTTATACACGAATATATTTTAAAGAGCGGGAAGAAGATTAATTTGCTGGGGGAAGGAAGGTTGATAAACCTGGTATCTGCCGAAGGGCATCCTGCTTCGGTTATGGATATGTCATTTGCCAATCAGGCATTATCGGCTGAGTTTATAAAAAAGAAAGGCTCAAAATTGTCCCCAAGGGTTTATAGGGTACCCGAAAAAATAGATTCAGAGATAGCCCGATTGAAACTTAAGGCAATGGGAACAAAGATAGATACTTTAACCGAAGAGCAGAAAAAGTATCTGTCGTCCTGGGAAATAGGAACTTAATTAAATCCAAAATCCAAATACTGCCAATACTACCAGACAAATCCCAATTTCCAAATCCCAAAAAAAGAGAATTTTGGATTTGGGATTTTGGATTTATTTTGGATTTTGTAGTATTTGGATTTGGTAGTATTTTCATTATTCGATAGTAATTTGCCCGTCCTCCGCAGTAGCAGGCTACTGCTACGGAGGATGGATTTGTAATTTGTGATTTACCTTGGTCATTTGAGAAATCAGGTAGGTGGTATGATAAAACGGATTGCTGTTTTAACAAGTGGTGGTGATTGCGCGGGGATGAACGCCTGTATACGCAGTGTGGTTAGATGCGGTATATTTAAAGGCCTGGAGGTATTTGGCGTTTTTCGGGGTTACGGCGGTCTGATAAATGGCGGTATAAAACAGTTAAAGTTAAACAGTGTAAGCAATATTATCGGCCGCGGTGGAACGTTTTTGAAAACAGCTCGCTCTGCTGAATTTATGAATGAACAAGGCCAGAAAAAGGCTGTAGATACTTTAAAGAAAAATAAAATAGACGGTTTGATTACTGTCGGTGGAGAGGGGACATTTAAAGGCGCGCATATTCTAAACACAAAATGGCATGTTCCCACCATCGGTATTCCGGCTACTATAGATAATGATATAAACGGGACAGATTATTCAATTGGTTCAGATACTGCCGTGAATATAGCTTTAGAAGCAATTGATAAAATCAGGGATACGGCAACTTCCTTAGAAAGAATATTTGTTGTTGAGGTGATGGGGAGGAAAGAGGGTTATATTGCGATACGGGTAGGCTTAAGCGGGGGAGCAGAGGACGTGCTGATTCCTGCTACAGAATATGATACTGACAAGATGTGCAGGGATATAACAATTGGCCGTAAAAGGGGAAAGGTAAGCTGGATTATAATAGTTGCCGAAGGTATAGCCAAAGGCTCTGATATCGCTGAATTAATTGAGCAGGAAACCGGTTATGAAACCCGGGCGACAACATTAGGCCATGTGCAAAGAGGAGGTTCCCCTACTGCTTTTGACAGAATATTAGCCGCTAGATTGGGAATGGGAGCTGTTGAAGCCTTGATTGACAAAGAAACCGATAAAATGGCCGCGATGGTAAACGATCAGGTAAAAATAGTACCCTTAGATTCTCCCATTTACCAACTTAAAAAACAAAGAGCCTTAGACCGGGAACTTTATAAACTAATCAAGGTATTAGCTGCCTGATAAAACCCTCACGTCCCGAGGGACGTGGTAATTTAAATTTATTCTAAAGGAGGTCAAATGAACTTATTATGGTTACCCCCGGTAGCTTCGCTTTTAGCCCTTGGTTTTGTGGGTTATTTTGCTTATCGTATTATCAAACAGCCAGAGGGAACTGAGCGAATGAAGACTGTTGCTCTTTTTGTCCGTCAGGGAGCCCGGGTTTATCTAAAGCGTCAGTACCGGACTATAGCTATATTTTTTACAATTGTATTTTGTATTTTACTGTTTTTGGCTTTCAGGGGGTATGTAGTTATATTTGTCCCTTTTGCCTTTTTGATGGGCGGGTTTTTTTCCGGGCTTTGCGGTTACATTGGCATGAATATGGCTACCTATTCCAGCGCCAGAACTGCCTATGCCGCCAGGAAAGGATTGAATGCCAGTTTACAGATAGCCTTTAGGAGCGGCGCTATAATGGGCTTGAGCGTGGTAGCTATCGGCTTGATAGATCTTACCATAGGATTTTGGGTTCTTAACTGGTATTATCGTTCACTTGAACCGGCCCTGCGTATTCAGAATATCACCAGCGCTATGCTTTGTTTCGGTATGGGCGCCTCTTCCATGGCGTTATTCGCGCGGGTGGGAGGAGGTATTTTTACCAAGGCCGCGGATATCGGCGCTGATTTAGTGGGTAAGGTCGAAGCCGGTATTCCCGAGGATGACCCTCGAAATCCTGCTGTAATTGCCGATAATGTTGGTGATAATGTAGGCGATGTAGCAGGTATGGGAGCTGATCTTTACGAATCATACGTCGGTTCCATTATTGCTACTATGGCATTAGCAGTAGCTGCCGGCCTGGGATTAAAAGGGGTGAGTGTGCCTCTGGCTATGGCTGGAGTAGGCGTGATCGCTTCTATTATAGGAATATTCTTTGTCAGGGCAAAACAAAAAGAGGCTTCTCAAGCTGTGTTGCTCTCTGCTTTACGAAGAGGGATATTTATCAGCGCGGGACTTATAGCCGTTGTTTCCTATTTTATTATTAAAACCACAATTGGCCGGGACGGTCATATTGGAGTATACGGCGCGGTTTTATCCGGCCTGATAGCCGGTTTGATTATCGGTCTTAGCACAGAGTATTTTACTTCTCATCGTTATCGTTTTACCCGTTCGATAGCCGAAGACGCGCTTACCGGTCCGGCTACGGTTATACTTGGAGGATTAAGCGTGGGTATGCTGTCTACAGCCGTACCGGTTATTACCGTAGGAATAGCTGTGCTGGCGAGTTATTATTTAGCGGGTGGAACACAGAATTTTAATCTTGGACTTTACGGAGTAGGTATTTCAGCCGTGGGAATGCTCAGTACGCTGGGAATAACTCTGGCCTCAGATGCTTACGGCCCGGTAGCTGATAATGCCGGCGGTAATGCCCAAATGACTAACCAGCCTCCTGAAATAAGGGAAAGAACCGATGCCTTAGACAGCCTTGGTAATACCACAGCTGCCACTGGCAAGGGTTTTGCTATTGGTTCAGCTGCGCTTACTGCTCTGGCTTTAATCGCGGCTTATCGGGATCAGGTAGGTTTGCTCGGCAAGTCGCTTAATTTGAGCCTGATGAATCCTCATGTGATAACCGGGTTGCTTATTGGCGGAATGCTGCCGTTTTTATTTTGTTCTATGCTGCTGAAGGCTGTTGGAAGAGCTGCCGGGAAAATAGTGATGGAAGTCCGCCGGCAGTTTAAACAAATAAAAGGATTGATGGAAGGAAAAGCAGATCCTGATTATGCCAGTTGTGTAGATATATCTACCCGGGCTGCTCAAAAGGAAATGATACTTCCGGCATTGATGGCCATAATTGCCCCTATTTCAATAGGGTTATTGATCGGGGTTGAAGCTCAGGCAGCTTTGTTGATCGGCGCCTTGGTTTCAGGTTTTGTCCTGGCGATAATGATGGCCAATAGCGGCGGCGCCTGGGATAATGCGAAAAAGTTTATCGAGGAAGGTTCATATGGCGGCAAAGGCTCACCGGCCCATAAGGCAGTTGTTGTCGGCGATACAGTAGGCGATCCATTCAAGGATACTGCCGGTCCGTCGCTTAATATTTTAATAAAACTGATGAGCATGGTTTCGCTGGTTTTTGCCTCATTTATAATTCGCTATAGCTTGTTTAAATAACTGGTGATTGGTAACTGGTTGTCGTGCATCGTGCGTAATGCGTAATGCGTAATGCGAAGATAAAAGAAAAAGAGAATTTTACGCTCTAACGCACGACGCAATACGAGAAAAGGAGTATTTAGATAAGACGTTGGAGGTAATAAAGTGCATAAAACAGGATACCAGACTAAGGAAATAATAAAAGAATATAAAAAAGCATTGCAGAAACTGGGGATCAATGTTAAGCGCGTAATTCTCTATGGTTCTTTTGCAAGAGGAACTCAACAAAAAGATAGCGATATTGACTTGGTTATTGTATCTAACGATTTTGAAAGAATGAAGCTGAGAAAACGAATTGAGCTTTTAGGTATAGCGGCAGCAAGGATAATGAAACCTATTGAAGCAAAAGGATATACTCCAAAAGAAGTAAAAACGGCTACGCAAGCGAGCTTCCTAAAGGAAGTATTAGTTGTTGGGGTTAGCGTATAGGAAAAACAAAAAGTCCCATCTCCCAAAATGTCATTCCCCGGCTTCCAAGGTGTCATTTCCCGGCCTTCCCAATGTCATTCTGCGGCCTGACCGCAGAGTCCAGAAAGCGGAATTCTTACTGTCGGCAAAAAACACTCCGGCCTGCAAATTTTCTCCTTGCGGAGTGGCCTTTAGTACGGGGTGTGGTTCCGCCGGAACGCCAAAAATCCCCGGCGTAAAAACGAGGGCCGTTCCCCGAGGTGCCAGGATAGGTGGTCGTAATTAACTATTAATAAAGAGGTTAAAATTTCGATTTTTAAGAAGAGTGGCGCTTTGGGGTGGCGGCCTCAATATGAAAAAGATTAAATGTCTTGGTAAGGGCAAGAGCGCAAAATGGAAAAAAGTTTAATGGGGTAATAAACTTTTAAATGGGGTAATAAATAGGGTAATAAAGAGGCGAAGGGGGCATTAAGCTTAATCGGTTCATAAAGGGCTCAAAAAAAGCTTAATGTTACATTCTAAGATAGGGCAGTTATTTAGTGCTGTTAGCTAAATTTTAAAAGTGCACACTTTAAGAATTAAAACTGCACAGTTTAAAGTTTAAAACTGCACACTCCCTAAGTCCTTAATTTTGTTAAGATAGGTGTCATCCTGAGGGAGCGTAAGCGACCGAAGGATCTCCCATAAAATCGTGTTTTCTGAGATTCTTCGGCCTTCGGCCTCAGAATGACCTTTTTTTAAGATAGGTGTCATCCTGAGGGAGCGTAAGCGTAGGTGTCATCCTGAGGGAGCGTAAGCGACCGAAGGAAGTCCTGAGTATTCCCGAAGGGCGACCGAAGGATCTCCCATAAAATCGTGTTTTCTGAGATTCTTCGGCCTTCGGCCTCAGAATGACCTTTTTAGCGTTATTATTTTTAATTTCGGTTAAGGTGTGCACTTTTAAAACTTAAATCGCTCTAAAACTGTGCACTTTTAATTCGTAGATAACAG
>JAYELI010000014.1 GCA_034717435.1 Candidatus Omnitrophota bacterium | reverse complement strand
AGAATGACCTTTTTTTAAGATAGGTGTCATCCTGAGGAGCGTAGCGACGAAGGATCTCCCATAAAACCGTGTTTTCTGAGATTCTTCGGCCTTCGGCCTCAGAATGACCTTTAAGGTATGCACTTTTAATTCGTAGATAACATTTTTTGGTTTTTGCTTGACAAAAAAGGGCCTGTTTAATATAATAAAAAATCTATGTTGGAATAACACAAAAAAGAGGGGGGAGAAATTGATGGCAGAGGAAAAGAAATCAGCAAAAAAAACCACGGCAATGCTTCTAAAGATTGTCCTCGGGGTAGTGCTGGTCGTCTTTGGTTTAGCCGCAATAATTACCTGGCGCCAGGATGTGCTGAGCTTGATAAAAGGCACTCTCGGAATAGTTATAGTTCTCGGCGGAATAATCTGTTTTGCGATAGCAAAAGAATAGACGGCATAAAATATTCCCGTTGGTTTTGCGTCGTGCGTGATGCGCTTTGCGTCATGCGCTGTGTGTTGCATGCAAGAATGCACCACGCAATACGCAATATGAAACATGGATAGATAAACTGATATGGAACAAGGGAAGTCTTAAACGACACGGCCCCGCCACTGTATCGCTGATGAAACCGGAACCGTTGAAATACAAAAGAAAAAAACGGTTAAACCACGGTTTCGCAGAAGACGATTAATTTTTTGGGTCTTTTGCGTTTCTGGAAGGCGCCGGGAGTAAATCGAAGCGAAAGTCAGGATACCTTGCCCGTAACTTAGGATTAACGACGTTTCTCTTTCGAGGGTGAGGAGGAAGTTTGAAAAGCGGGATTTTTGTTTTATTATTGATAGCGATCTTTTTGGCTGTTCTCAATGGGCAATGTTCTGTCCATGCAGACGAAAATCCGCGAATCATTTCACTTACCCCATCCACCACCGAAATATTATTCAGCCTTGGTCTTGGCGATAATATAGTAGGCGTAACTTCCTTTTGTAATTACCCCAAACAGGCGCTGTCGATAGAAAAGACAGGATCTTTCAGCCAGCCCAATATAGAAAAAATCATTAGTTTAAACCCGGACCTGATACTGCTCACCGGATTAGAACAACAGCCAACAGCCGAAAAACTAAAAAAATTAGGCTTAAATTTCCTGGTAGTATACCCCTCTGATATTAAAGGCCTGTATTCATCGATCAGAAAAATCGGCAGGGCCGCAGGCTCTCAACAAGAGGCCGAAGAACTAATCAACAAAATAAATAAACGCCTTGACAAGCTCAAAGCCAGGACATCGCTTATTCCCGGATATAAAAGAAAAACCGTGTTTATCGAAATATGGCATGACCCGATTATCACTGCCGGGGCCGGATCGTTTGTCGGTGAACTGGTTGAATTAGCCGGCGGTATAAATATAGCTAAAGATACCTTAAGGGCTTATTCAAGATTCAGCGCAGAGACAGTGATTTCCAGGGATCCGGACTGCATCATTTTAGGGTATATGGCCGGCGATCAGGAGTTAAAGCGGATAAAACAAAGAACCGGCTGGGAAAATATCAAAGCGATAAGAAATAACAACATTATTGGCGACATTGATCCGGATCTGATCCTGCGGCCGGGGCCGAGGTTTGTTGAGGGAGTGGAGAAGATCTATGAGAGGTTGTATGGACACTGAACCGGCTTTGAGCTTTGAGCTATGAGCTGTGAGCTATGAGCTAAAACATCCGCGTGAATCCGTGCACAAGCAAATTTATGGTAATTCGTGAAATGAAGAGTAAAAATATTATAGGATTGCTTATTCTCCTGCTGATGGTAATGGCGGTTCTTTCTGTTTTTATAGGAGCTGTCTGGATTTCACCGCTAAGGTTATTAAGCGGCCAAAACCCGGATATCCTAAGGCTCAGGATAGTAAGGACGATTCTGGCATTTATCGCCGGGGCAGGATTAAGCGCGGCCGGGGTAATACTTCAGGGCCTGCTGAGAAATCCCTTAGCCGAGCCCTGTGTATTGGGCATATCCAGCGGCGCGGGATTAGGC
This sequence comes from Candidatus Omnitrophota bacterium, assembly GCA_034717435.1. NCBI lineage: Bacteria > Pseudomonadati > Candidatus Omnitrophota > Candidatus Omnitrophota bacterium. The sequence goes on along the minus strand of JAYELI010000014.1, from coordinate 2,896 downwards.
GCGGCAAGCTGTATTGTGCTTGGCCTGAGCTCCGGAGCCCTGGGCCTGGGTTTTTTGCCTCTGATGGCCTTTTTAGGGGCTTTGCTTACTATGATCCTGGTCTATAACTTAGCCAAAACCAATGGAAAGATATCTATTTATAACCTGTTACTTTCCGGAGTGATAGTCAGCGCGGTATTATCAGCCATATTAATATTTATGGTTTCAATTTCCACCCGGGAAGGCCTGCACAGTATTCTCTGGTGGCTGTTGGGAAGCCTTCAGCAATTTGATCTGAAATTAGTTATTGTGACAGGGGTGATTGTTACGGCTTGTTTAAGCGCCAGTTTAATATTCTGGCGCGATTTAAATATAATTACGCTTGGCGAAGAACCTGCTATCCATTTAGGCCTTAGGGTAGAGGCGATCAAGAAGATATTATTTATCCTGGCTTCCCTGCTCACTGCCGGAGTTGTTTCGGTCTGCGGGCTGATCGGTTTTGTCGGTTTGATAGTCCCTCATCTGATGCGGATATTACTGGGCCCAAACCATAAATTTCTGCTTCCTTCGTCAATTATCGGCGGGGGCCTGTTTCTTATAACCTGCGACTTGCTGTCCCGGACGCTTCTTTCACCGGTTGAGATCCCTATCGGCGTGATCACCGCGCTTATCGGGGGGCCGTTGTTTATCACTTTACTGAGGCGAAAGAGAGGATAGGCAGGGAATGACGAAGGACGAGAGAAGGACGAGAGATGGTAAAAAACATAAATAGTTTAATCCAGTTGAAGAATATCTTTGTCGGCTATGGTTTGAAAACCGTTTTAAAGGATATTTCGTTTAACATAAACGAAGGAGATTTTGTCGGGATTATCGGGCCTAATGGGTCGGGTAAATCTACCTTGATCAGGGCTATTAGCCGGGTTTTAAGACCGTTTAGCGGCGAAATCTTGCTCAATAACCAGGATATATACCAATTAGACAGCCGGACGGCCGCTAAAAATATTGCCGTGGTTCTTCAGGAAAGCCCGATTAACTTTTCGTTCAATGTCATGGAAATAGTGCTTATGGGCCGGGCTCCTCATCTGGGGAAATTAGAGTTAGAAAGTAAAAAGGATTTTGAAATCGCAAAGTCCAGTTTGTTATTGACTGATACTTTAAAGCTGGCTGAAAGAGACATAAATGAGCTTAGCGGCGGAGAGCGGCAGATGGTGATAATTGCCAAAGCGCTTGCCCAGAAGCCCCGGATACTTCTTTTAGACGAACCCATTGCCCACCTGGACATAAACCATCAGATCGAAATACTTAATCTGATAAAGAGGCTGAACGCAGAAAACAACCTGACCGTGGTCATGGTTACTCATGACTTAAATGCGGCGGCTGATTATTGCCGGAGACTGATTTTATTAAAACAGGGCCGGATCTACACTACCGGCTTACCTGATGAGGTAATAACCGGCCAAACCATCAAAGATGTTTATGGCGCTGATTGCGCAGTTGAAACTAACCCTGTTACCGGCGCTCCGCTGGTGATAAGAAAGATTTAGTAAACACGAGTAAGTTAGCTCATAGCTGTTAGCTCATAGCTCATAGTAAGGGAAGAAAGGGTGAATATGACAAAATTAACTAGGTTTTTTATTATTGCAGGATTGTTTTTGGTAATTGTTGTTCAGCCAACCGGGGCAGAGGAAAAAGATATTGCGACCGTTGACCTAAAAGAGATAGTCGTTACGCCCGCCAGAACAGAACAGGCGATTGGCGATGTGAGCGGAACGCTTACTGTTCTTGAGGGAGAAGAGCTTCAGGCCAGGGGAAAAAGAACGGTTAAAGAGGCATTAAGAGAAGTTCCGGGAGTGAGTATAGTCCAGACAGGAAGTTTCGGCGGGCCGACATCGGTATTTACCCGGGGAACAAACTCAAATCATACACTGATAATGCTGGACGGGGTAAAGATGTATGACCCGATGGCGCCTAACGGCGCTTATGACTTGGCGCATTTTACTATTGACAATGTTGACCGGATCGAAATCGTAAAGGGGCCGCAATCAGCGCTCTGGGGTTCTGACGCAATCGGAGGAGTTATTAATATTATAACCAAAAAAGGCAAAGGCAAGCCGTCGGTTTCAATACTTTCAGAAGCCGGTTCTTTTGACACATACCGGGAGGTGTTAAATTTAGGAGGTGAATATAAAGGCCTGCGTTTTTCTGCCGGCGTTTCAAGAACTGACAGCCGCGGTATTTCAAAAGCCCAGAAAAGAGACAATAACCCCGAAAAAGACCCTTATTATAACACCAGTATTTCCAATAGATTAGACTATGAGATAACTGACAATCTTGTCTTTGGCAACACAGCCCATTATATAAATTCAGCATTCGAATATGACGACTGGGCCGGCGTGGGCGGTGACGACCCTAATAAAAAAGGCTGGTATGAGCAGATCATAGTATCTCCTTACCTGGAACATAAGCCGATAGAGTGGTGGAATTATAAATTGCAATATTCCTGGATGAGAAACTTTCGCAGGGACCACGATGACAATAACGGGGCAGTAATAGATTATCTCCGGGACTGGTATGAAGGCCGGACAACAAAAATAGATTTTCAGAATAATTTCTACATCAAAGAATTTGATACAATAGTTTTTGGCTATGACTGGCAAAAAGAAACAGGGGATTCTTATTACTATCTTGACTTTGGTTTTGGAGGGGCTGAAACAGAATTTCCAAAGTCCAGCGCTGTCAACCATGGCTGGTATTTACAAAATGAACTTAACTGGGATAATTTTAACCTGCTTGCCGGGATAAGAGTGGATGAACATTCGAAATTCAAGACCCATCTCACCTATAAAGCGAGCGCATCTTATCTATTTGATTTAACAGATACGAAAATAAAAGGCAGCTGGGGAACAGGGTTTAAAGC
>JAYELI010000013.1 GCA_034717435.1 Candidatus Omnitrophota bacterium | reverse complement strand
ATAATACCTCTTAAAGTTAGAACAAAATATTATCACATGAATCCATGTTTGTCAAGTTTTAATAATTAAAATGTTATTTAAAAATTAAAAGTGCACAGTTTTAGAGCGATTTAAGTTTTAAAAGTGCACACCTTAACCGAAATTAAAAATAATAACGCTAAAAAGGTCATTCTGAGGCCGAAGGCCGAAGAATCTCAGAAAACACGGTTTTATGGGAGATCCTTCGGTCGCCCTTCGGGAATACTCAGGACTTCCTTCGGTCGCTTACGCTCCCTCAGGATGACACCTACGCTTACGCTCCCTCAGGATGACACCTATCTTAAAAAGAACAAGATTAAGGACTTGGGGAGTGTGCAGTTTTAAACTTTAAACTGTGCACTTTTAATTCGTAGATAACACCCTTTATTGCAGCTTTTTCTCAAATCGGCACTAAGTCTTCTATGGTTACAATGCCGATGTTTTTGTTATTTTCACTGACCAGCGCCATAGATTCTTTTTTGGACTGAAGCTTGTAAAATACATCATCCACTATTTCCCCGGCGCTAACAGCAAGTATCGGCCTGATAAACTCGGTTACCTTAAGGTTATCGTTGGTCTCAAATAGAGTATCCAATATATTTACCAAACCGACAATGTTAGACTGTTCCTGCCTATAAACAGGAAACCTGGAAAAGCGCGTTTTCCTGGCCAGGGTCTTTAGTTCACCGACAGTAGACTCAGAAGAAAGGGAACTTACCCGATTAAACTCAACTATAATCCTTTTAACCTTGGTTCGGCCAAGGTCAAAAATCTTACGGACTATCGAACTCTCGTAAGAACTAAGAACACCTTCTCTTTCTCCTTCGGCTATCAGGTACATTAATTCTTCCCGGTTTACAAATGGGTCTTTTTTAATTTTTTCCTTCCGGCGAAAGGGAATCAATATCAGATCCGTCAGGAAAGTAACTATTACAATAACCGGATAAAGAACTCTTGAAATCAGATTAAATACTCCGGCCAATTTAAGAATCAGGGTATTTGCCCGCTGTCTGAACAAGGCCTTGGGAATCAACTCACTAAATATAAGGGCGACCGGCGTCATGATCAGGGTTACCATTAACCCGCTTTCGGCTCCCAATAAACGATAAACGAGCAAGCTAAGCAGGGCCGTACCAGCCACCTGGGATACATTATTCCCTGCTAAGGTAGTGATCAGAATATCCCGGGGTTGTTCTAAGAATTTCTGGACCTGTATCGCTGAAGGATGTTTTTTTTCAGCCAGGAGTTTTAATTTTATTCTATTTACAGAAAAAAAGGCTATTTCGGAACCAGCAAAAAACGCTGCCGAGGCCAGGCATAATATAATAGAAAATACTATCCACAAAATGGTCATTTTTCCTTTAATTTCAGGATGGTAACCTTATTAATCCTTCTTTTTTTAACATCCTCTATTTTAAATTGTAAGTCGCGATAATTTAATTTTTCCCCGGTTAAGGGAATATGACCGAATAAACTTAAGAGCAGCCCGCTAAGAGTCTCACCCCTGTCAAGAGGTAAATGAAGCCTTAATTCCTCGTTGACGTCTTTAATGCTTAATTTACCGCTGACCATAACAGTCTGCTGGTCAAGATGCTCTATTGGTTTTTCCACTTTGTCATATTCGTCATAAATTTCTCCGACTATCTCTTCTAAGATATCTTCTTTGGTTACCAGGCCTGCTGTTCCGCCGTATTCATCGATTACCGCAGCCAAAGTCAGTTTTTTAGCCCGTAATTCAATCAGCAAATCATCTATTTTTTTAGATTCAGGAATAATCGCTACCGGCCTGACAAATTTCTTAAGGTCCCGGTGAGGCGAAAGCATAAAATCTTTGGTTAATATAATTCCGATAATATTATCCAGAGAGCCTTGATATATCGGTATCCGCGTGTGAAGGCTGTCTTTCATCAGGTTAGCCAGCGTATCCCAGGAAGCTCCTATGTCGCAGGCCACGATATCCGTCCGGGGAACCATTATCTCCTGAACTTCCCTTTCTCCGAACTCCAGCAGGGACTCGATCATGTCTTTTTCTTCCCTCTCCAATACGCCTTGTTCCTGGCTGATAGAGACCAGGTTTTTCAGCTCTTTCTGGGTCACGAAGGGTTTTTTTAATTCTATGTCCTTGATAAACAAAGACAGAATGGAATCGCTAATTGCTCCAAGTACTTTCCTAACGGGGAATATTATTCTGGCAAACACTTCCAGGGGCTTTGCGCAAAAAGAGGAAAATTTCTCCGGATTTTTAATCGCCAGTAATTTAGGGGTGACTTCCCCGAAGACCAACAACAAAAAAGTAACCACTGCGATAGCTACCCCTACACCCTTATTACCCAGAAGCCGCATCAATAAAAACGTTGCTGTTGAAGCAAAGCCGATGTTAACTACCATATTGCCGATAAGAATCGTAATTAGTGTCCGGCGGGGAAAATCCAAAAGATGGGAAATTACCTTTCCCTTTCCGGGAGAAGAGATACTGATCTTTCTAACATGCAGTTTATTTAAAGAAAAAAGAGCTGCCTCTGAGCTTGAAAAAAAAGCAGACAAAGCCAGAAAAATCACCAGCAGTACGAGTTGGATCATTTACTCTCTATCCTTCTTCTGTCTTTAATGTAATTGCTTCCGGACAAAGATTTTGCATAGCTTTTGAGCTCAGCCCCGATTTCTCCTACCTCAGCCAGGTGTTTTATCTTTTTTTTCTCGCTGGTCATTACCCCGATAGAAATTGAGATAAACAGGACCTTACGCTTACGGCCTTTCCTGTCCTTTATAACCATATATCTTCTCTTCTGATCTTCCGGGGTATAAAACCGGCTAATGCTAACATCAAAATCCCTGATAATCTGCCGACAGATATCATCTACGACCTTTAACGCGGCAATCAGCACAAAATCATCTCCACCGACATGACCGATGAAATCATCCGGACTTCCTTTTTCTCCAACCGCCCTGATTAATATCCGCCCGGTTTCACGAATGACTTTATCACCTTCTTCAAATCCGCGATGGTCATTAAACGCCTTAAATTTATCAAGGTCCACATAGCCCACTGCAAAAGGCACATTGCCTTTAATGCGCTTTTCCAATTCCCTTAAAATAGAGACGTTGCCCGGGAGCCTGGTCAAAGGATTGGCATCCAGGTCGCGTATACTTCGGCGCAATATCATCTTGACCCGGGCAACCAGTTCCCGGGGCTCAAAAGGCTTAACCAAATAGTCGTCAACACCGGCATCTATCCCCTTGATCTTGTCACTTAACTCTCCCTTGCCGGTCAGCATAATAATAGGCAGGTGTTGGAGAAGGATATCTTTTTTTAATTTCCGGCAAACTTCTATTCCGTCTAATTCGGGCATTTTGTAATCCAAAACAACTAAATCCGGCGAACAACCATATACCTTCTCCAGCGCTTCTTTCCCGTTTGTTGCTTCTATAACAGTATAATTTTCCCCGTTTAAAGTTATTTTAAGAAAATCTAAAATGTCCAATTCATCGTCAACGATTAAAATCTTTTGTTTAGTCATTGGCTGCCTGCGTCTTTGGCAGGGTAAAACTAAATGTAGCTCCCCTGTCCGTTTTACTTTCCACCCAGATTTTGCCCTGGTGGGCTTCGATAATCCGTTTAACCAGCGCCAGGCCAAGGCCGGTTCCTTTTTTCTGCACATTTACAGGATTATCCGCCCGGTAAAACTCATCAAAAACTTTTCCTACCTCTGCCGGGCTAATGCCGATACCTGTATCAGCCACATCAGTTTGAATGCAGCCGCCTTTATCAGACATAGTGACAGTTATCCTTCCTTTATCAGGAGTGAATTTGACTGCATTACTCAAAAGATTGGTTAAAACCCTTTCTAACTGATTTCTATCGGCCCGGATATAGTCAAGTCCGCTAGAGACATTAACGCTTAAAACCAGCCCTTTTTGTTCCAGTTGGGGATTTAAAATATCAACAACCCCGTCAATGACAGCTTTAATCTCAAGCTGTTTTATCTCCATATCAACCCTGCCTGATTCTATTCTCGAAATATCCAGCAGGCCGTTAATCAAGCTAATCAAGATGTTAGAATGTTTATTAATTTTGTTTAATCTTTCTTTTTGGCCGGGATTGAGTTTGCCTAATTTTTCGTCAATCAGGATAGATACATAACCTTTGATCGAGGTAAGAGGAGTGCGAAGCTCATGGGAAACCGCAGAGACAAAGTTGGATTTCATCCGGTCTAATTTTTTTAATTCTTCGTTGGCCATGGCCAGTTCCTTAGTCCTTTGCTTTACCCTGGTTTCCAATTCTTGACGGGACTTCCAGACCTTTCTGTAAAGCCTTGTGTTTTCCAAAGCTACTGCTATCTGGTTAGCTAAGGTAGACAGCACCTCCAGATCCCCTTCGGTAAGTTTTGTATAAGAAAAGCTGTTTCCGGCAAAGATACATCCAATAGCAACTTCCTTAACTACTATCGGCGCTATCAGACAGGAAGAAACCTCAAGTATCTCTGCTAAGTGTTTTTCTTCCCGCCCTGCCAAATGAAGGGTACTGATTAACTTTGTTTTACCTTCCTTTAGTATCTGGCCGATTATGCCTTTGTCGATTATTTCAGCTTTGATATTTTTAAGTTTGTCCGGCTGATAGCCGATCTCTGCCTTGCAGATTATTTTTTCTGACTCTTCTTCGACAACAAATATAATACCCTTCTCAAAACCTAACTTGAAAATTAAAGAACCGGTAATAAAGGTAAACAATTCGTCTTCGCTAAAAGTTACGCTAATAGTCTTACCCAGTTCATGCAGTGTATAAAGCCCCTCGATCTTTTTATCCAGCTCCTCTTTGGTCCTGGTTAGCTCTAAGTCGGTTTTAATAATTATCTTGGCCTGCCCGTCCAGCTCATCATAAGCCGATCTTAATTTAACCAGCTCTCTTTCGGCACCTTCTCTCTTAGCCCTCTCCCCTTCGTTTATTGCCGTCAAATAACAAGCGACCATAACCAGAATAATGCCTCCCAACAGCCTTACTTCAAGTTCGGAAAATAATCCGATAAGAGTCACCATTAATATTGCCAGTAAAACCACTAATTTAATCCTAATTGGCAGCGGCTCACTCATCTTTTTCACCTATTGCGATAACAACTATCGATTCATTGTGAAAATACGATTGTCCGATATTCTTCTCGGCCCTTAACGGGGCCTGCTCTCCGTAACAGTAAAAACCGATCAGGGGAACATTCCAGCCTAATATGTCCTTAACAGCATCTATCTCCAGGCCATTACGCCGGCCAAGCAGCTTACTACGGGAAATGGAGTCAAAAAGAATCACGAATTTAATCCGGGAGTTTCCGATATTTGCCAGGGCCCGGTTTGCCGCATTCTTAGCTGCCAAAATTATTGATTGCTCGCTGCCGATCATAAGCCTGACCTCCGAACCCTGCGGTATCTCTCCGGCGCAAATCAGTTCTCCCTGCCTGTTTACCCGAAGAGCGTTTCTAAGCAAATACTCATCTTCTCCGGGAATAGTCATTCCTAAAGGGTACATCGTGGTCATCCTGGGCAACGGCTCTTTGTCGATCAGATTCTCCACTGCCTTATCAAAGTATTCCTGATAAATTTCAATTGCCGGCTCACCATCGATTTCTTTAATAACGTTGGCTTTTGCCTTGGTAACCCTTCTTAATTTACCCACCGGGCACCACCCATGCCTGACCCCGATGCCGACACTGATGTCTCCGCTGAACAATACTCCCGGCACCGCATCAACAAGAATCTGCTCATTATAATATTGGGTCGTTTCCCGGAATAAAAAATCGTCTCCGGCGGAACCGCCGACAATAGGAAAACTGGTGCCTAAAACTTCCTGGATTCCCCTGATAACATCGGCAGCATTTCCTTTTAATCCATCAGGCATCATCATAAAAAAGTGCCTGTCCTGACTCGCCGAAACACCAGCCTGTCTTGCCGCTTCCTGGCCGGCTTTGCGGGCTTGGCTGCTAATCTCTTTACCCAGTCCAATAGTGCATTTTAAGGTATCGCTTTTTATAGTTAAAACTGCTACCGACCTTTTATCCGGGCCATCGTTAGTGATCTCTCCTGCGGAACTACAGCCAACCAAAGAAGACCCGCCGACTACAGATCTGACTCCGTTCAACATCTGTTCCTGATCAAAGATAACCGAAGAAAAAACGATTGTCAGATCAGGCTGCATTGACTTCGCCTTCTCCGTGGCCTTATTGGCAGCATCCCTGCCCGCCTGGTAGGGATCCAATCCTTTACCGGCTCCAACACCGACCTGAATCGACACCTTTTATCTCCCTGCTAAATTGTTAAACTGTTAAACTGCAAAATACTAACGTTAAAAAACATCAGCGGTTACAAACCTGTTTTATTAATAAGGAGTCAGCAATTTAGCCATTTAGCAGTTTAGCAATATAATTTGTTCTTGACTATGTAATTCCGAACTGCATCGGGTACCAAATAACGTATTGATTTTTTAGATTTCAATCTCTTACGAATATCGGAAGAAGAAATATCGACAGGTGCTATTTTTATCAGCCTTGTCCTGCGGGGGATATTCTTAAGAGGATAATCCGGCCGGGCTGCTATAACAAACTCAGCCAGTTTAAAAATCTCCTTTTTCTCTTTCCAGAAGGATAATCGGCCCAGGCAATCAGAACCAGTTATAAAAAAAATCCTTTGCTTAAGGCCAAATTTCTCTCTAAGCCGTCTTAAGGTATCTACCGTATATGACCTGCCTTTACGAATAATCTCCAGCCTTGATGCCTCAAAAAGAGGGTTAGAGAAGGTAATCAGTTTTACCATATGATAGCGTTGTTCGGCCGTTATTTTGCTTTTGAGTTCTTTATGGGGAGGCAGATAAGCAGGAATAAATATTACTTTGGACAAGCCCAGCTGTTCAATAGCCCCTTCGGCCAATATTAAATGGCCGATGTGAACCGGATTGAACGTTCCGCCCAGAATGCCTATGCGCATAACAAACTTCCCCAAAACTATTAACATTAAATCCTAAATCCGAAGCACTAAAAATGATTACAAACAATACAAGAACTCAATGAAATACTACCAAATTCAAATACTACAAAATCCAAAATAAATCCAAAATCCCAAATCCAAATCCTATCCTGCAATTTGGGATTTTGAGTTTGGGATTTATTTGGTAGTATTGGTAGTGTTTGGATTTTGGATTTGTAATTTACCTTGGTCATTTAAGTTTATTTTCTTACCTGCCCATTCCCCAGTATTATATACTTATAAGAAGTCAGCTCTTTTAAGCCCATCGGTCCGCGGGCATGAATCTTATCGGTTGATATTCCTATCTCCGAGCCCATTCCGAATTCCCCCCCATCAGTAAACCGGGTAGAGGCATTAACATAAACAGCTGCGCTATCAACCATTTTTAAAAAACCGAAAGCGGTTTTCGAATCAGCGGTTATAATTGCTTCAGAATGGCCTGAACCAAATTCAGTAATATGTTTTATGGCCTGATCTGCCGAAGAAACCACTTTGACCGATAATATCAAATCAAGATATTCCTCGGACCAGTCCTTTAAAACAGCCTTTTTTGCTCCTTTAACAATCTTTCTGGTTATTTCGCATCCCCTGATTTCAACACCTGCTTTTTGAAGCTTACCTGCCATAGAAGGCAGGAATCTATCAGCAACCTCCTGATGGACCAAGAGCGTTTCCACTGCATTGCAAACTCCCGGACGCTGGCATTTGGCATTAAAGCAAATGTGCTCAGCCATATTCAAGTCAGCATACTTATCCACATAAATGTGGCAGATGCCCTTGTAATGCTTAATTACCGGGATGCGCGAGTTACGGGTTACTTTTTTAATCAGGCCTTCACCACCCCGGGGAATAACCAGATTCAGATATTGATCCATTTTAAGCAGAATATCTACAGCCTGATGAGAGGTGGTCTGGATAAAAGAAATACTTCCTTTCGGCAGTCCGTTTAAATGACAGACCGCCGACAGGATTTTCCAGATAGCAGTATTAGAATGGATGGCCTCTTTACCCCCGCGCAGTATCACGCTGTTGCCTGATTTTAAACAAAGAGAACTGCATTCTGATGTTACCTCCGGCCGGGATTCATAGACTATCGCGATAACCCCCAGGGGCACCCTTACCTTTCCAATGATCATCCCGTTAGGCCTTTTCCAGATATGGATTATTTCTCCGACTGCATCGCCTAGTTCAGCCACCTGCGCTATGGCCTTACTCATTTTTAAGATACCGGAACGGCCAAGCATCAGCCGGTCGATAAATGCCGGAGAAAGGCCGTTTCTTTTTGCTGACCGAAGGTCCTTTTTATTGGCAGCTAAGATCAACCCTGCATTTTTCCTTAAAGCCCCGGCCATAGCCGACAATGCCTTATTTTTAACGCGGGTTGGCAGGTTGGCCAGCATTAGCGAGGCCTTTTTTGCCTGTTGAGCTATTTTTAAAATATCTGTTTCTATTGACATTGCTGCCTCTATTTTAAATTGTTAAATTGTTATAAAAAATTTGTATTTTAAAAATTTAGAGTATAATTCTCCAGCTTAACAGTTTAGCAATTTAGCCATTTAGCAATTTATAGTATCACCAAATTATTCCGATGGATGACCTCGTCATAATATTTATAGCCCAGTACTGATTTAATCCCCGAAGTCTTAACCCCTTTGATTTTTAAAACTTCGTCCTTTGAATAATTAGATATTCCCCGGGCAAATTCCTGTCCCTGATTATCTAAAATTTTGACTATATCTCCGGGTTTAAAGCCGCCGGCTGCCCCTATTATTCCTCCGGCTAACAAACTCTTTCCTTTTTTTGTCAAGGCCTGTCCGGCTCCGGGATCAATCTTAATCTCTCCTTTGGATACAGCAGAATAAGCTATCCATCTCTTTCTGGCTGCCATTTTATCTTTTGCCGGTAAAAATACCGTGCCTATTGGCTGACCGGCGACTACCTTTATCAAAACATCCTTTGTCCTTCCGTTAGCGATAATCATTGGAATGCCTGACTTGGTTACTGTCTTAGCTGCCTGAAGTTTTGTCCGCATTCCTCCTACACCTACGCCGGAGGAGCTCCGGACCTTACCTTCAATTTCAGGCGTAATCCGATCAACTACAGCCAGGACACCCTTTTTTCCTTTATCGTTTAAAAGACCGTCAACATCAGAAAGAACTATCAATAAATCAGCGTCTACCAAGGCAGCCACCAAGCTTGCCAAATTATCATTATCCCCGAATTTTATCTCGTCTGCGGATACTGTATCGTTTTCATTGATAATCGCAAGTACCTTACGGTTGAACAAAGTGGAAATGGTATTGCGGGCATTAAGATACCTCTCCCGGTTATTTAAATCCTCGGCAGTCAAAAGAATCTGAGCAGTCAAATAACCCTTTAGTTTAAAAAATGAATCATAGACTTTCATTAACTGGCTTTGCCCGACGGCTGCGGTAGCCTGCAGCAAAGGAAGCAAGCTGGGCCTGGATTTCATCTCCAGCAGCCCCATTCCCGCGCCAATAGCACCTGAACTTACCAGAATAATTTCAAAGTTTCGGTCAAGCAGGCTGGAGACCTGAAAGACCAGCTGTTTAATCTGAGGCTTATCCAAAAGATTGTCCCGTCCAGTCAAAATAGCAGTTCCCAGTTTAATTACTATTCGCCTGGTATTGGAAAACAATTTTTTTCTGCCGTCGGATTTTCTTACTATTACCATATACTAACAACCTTTTCGCTCAAGAGCTGCTTTAACCTGTCTATCCCTTCATTAGTTAAGGCCGAGATAGCACAAACTTCTTTATTAACCCCGGACCTAAAACTGTCAAGATTGGCAATTGAGCCGGTCAGATCCATCTTGTTGGCCACAATAATCTGAGGCTTGTCTTTCAAGCCGGAACCGTAAAGCTCTAATTCTTTATTTAAAGATACATAACTCTTTAACGCGCCTTTTGGGTTGTCAACAGACATATCGATTAAATGAATCAGCAAATTGGTCCTTTCGATATGCCGCAAGAAGTCGTAGCCCAAGCCCCTGCCCTGATGCGCTCCGGAAATTAAGCCCGGGATATCACAGACAACAATATTTTTAAAATCTTCGCAAACCAAAACGCCAACAGCCGGTTCCAGGGTAGTAAACGGGTAAGAGGCGACCTTTGGCTTTGCATTTGAAATCCGCGATATCAAAGTAGATTTACCGCTATTGGGAAAACCGATTATCCCAACATCGGCTATCAATTTCAACTCTAACTGTAACTGCCTGGCTTCTCCAGCTTCTCCTTTCAAAGCCGGACCGCGGCTGCTGTTTCCCTTTCCGCCTTTTCCTCCTTTAGCGACCCTCAGCTCCTCGCCGGACTTTACCAAATCGCCCAAGATAAATTTGTCTTTTCCGGCATCGCAAACAACCGTACCCCGGGGAACGCGGATAATGCTGGATTGGGCATTTTTACCTGTCTTATTATTACTGCCTCCGTGCCCTCCGGATTTAGCCTTAAAATGTTTCTTGTAACGAAAGTCCAATAAAGTTCTTAAATTTTTATCGACTTTGGCAATAACGTCTCCGCCCCGGCCGCCGTCACCTCCATTGGGTATCTTAATTTTTCTGAATCTGCCGGATCTAAAGCTATCGCAACCGGATCCTCCGTCACCTGCCTTGACAAATATCTTTCCCCGGTCAATGAACATATTCTACCTTTTTTAATAAACATCTTAAAACTATTGCCAAACTGTTAAACTATACTTACGGTCTTCGGTTTTTTGAACTGGACAACGCCATCCCGAAGGGCAAAAAGGGTATCATCTCTGCCCCTTCCGACATTAATCCCCGGCATAAATTTAGTGCCCCGCTGTCTGAGAATAATGCTGCCTGCCTTTACAGACTGACCACCGTAAAGCTTTACCCCCAGCCGTTTAGAGCGGCTGTCCCTGCCGTTTCTGGAAGAACCTAATCCTTTTTTATGCGCCATAACCTACCTCCTATGTGTTAGCCTGTTAGCCTGTGAGCCGGTTCTTAGGTATTCAATAAATATACGTACAAACTTTTTTATTAGTATTGTTTTTTCAACTGGCTCACTGGCTCACTGGCTCACTGGCTAACCGCTATGCTTTTCACCTCAAGCTTGGTCAGCTCCTGCCTGTGCCCCACTTTTCTTCTTGTCGATTTCTTCGCGCGGTACCTAAAGGCAATTGTCTTTTTTCCGCGCAAATGAGCCAGGACCTCACAGTCCAAAGTGGTATTCTTTAAAAACGGTTTGCCGATAGCAATTTCCTTGCCATCATGAACCAAAAGAACTTCTTTTAGTTGAATTCGGCTTCCTGCTTTTTTATTCAATCTTTCGACTTCTAACACGTCGCCTTTCTTAACCTTGTACTGCTTACTGCCGGTACGAACTATGGCATACATTCCTGCCTCCTTCTTCTATACACAGATTAACTGTGAACTGTGAGCTTTTTAGCTCATAGCCCAAAGCTCATAGCCCACAGCTCACATCACTGTCTACTTTTTCCGTGTTCTGTTTTACTATCCTATCTTAACCTCTTCAAGATGAAAATCCTTGTTCTCTTCAATTATTATCCTGGTCCTGAATTTTTTCTCCAAGTAAATTATCGATCCTCTATCCTCATTTAAAAGCCTTCTTGCTACCTGAGGATGGGTTTTAATAACAACCGCTCTCTTAGGCGTGTTTCGAGAATTCCGGAGAAACGCTTCAATCCGGCGCGATGTTTCAATAGCTATGCTGATTATTGACTTGACAGAACCGCTTCCCTGGCAATAAGGACAGGGCTGATAAAGCACATCGGCCAAGGAAGGACCTGTTCTTTGTCTGGTCATCTCTACCAGGCCGATATCTGAGACAGGTAAGACTTCGATCTTTGCCTTATCGCGGCTAAGAGCCTCTTTTAAAATCTTGATTACTTTCTGGCGGTTCTTGCTCAAGTCCATATCAATAAAATCTATTACTATTATACCGCCGATATTTCTTAACCGGGCCTGCCTGGCAACTTCAGAAGCAGCCTGGCAATTTGTTTTAAATACCGTGTCTTCCAGCTCCTTTTTGCCGGTAAAACGACCGGTGTTTACATCTACGACTATCAAACCTTCGGTTTGTTCTATTACTATATGTCCGCCGGACTTAAGATAAGCTACCGGCTTAAATATTTTATCTATCTCCTGCTTCAGCTTATACTCTTCGAACAATAAGACATTACCCCGGTAAAACTTTATCTTGGATAAATAGAAAGGCAGGAGTGTTTTCACAAAACGAACTATCCTTTTATACTCATCCTTGCGGTCTACCAATACATGGGTTATATCCTCAATAAGCCTGTCCCTGACTATTTTTAATACAAGATCCAGCTCGCTATGCACCAGCGCAGGTACCTTGGCTTTTCGGGATCTTGCGGTTATCCCCCTCCAAAGGTTAGCTAAATATTTAACATCCCTGCTGAGCTCCTTTTTGGTCTTCCCCTGGGCAACGGTGCGGATAATAAACCCCATACCTTTGGGCGGTTTAAGTTCCTTTAAGAGTTTTTTTAAACGATTTCGCTCTGTTTCGTTTTCAATCCTTCTGGAAACGCCGATATTTTCTTCCCCGGGCATTAAAACCATATTTCTGGAGGGTAAACTAATCCGGGTAGTAAGCCTTACTCCTTTAGTACCGATTGGCTCTTTGATAACCTGCACCAGTATCTCCTGGCCCTTGTGAACCACATCCCTGATGCTCAAATCTTTTTTCGGCGCAGCTTGACCAGGCTCTTTATACTCTTCCGGAAGGCTCAGGGCATCTGATACATAAAGGAAACCGTCCTTTTTCAAACCCAAATTCACAAAGGCAGCTCCCATGCCGGGAACTATGGTTTTGACCTTGCCTTTATAGATATTTCCAAAAATGCCTTTTGATTCCTCTCTCTCGATGTAAAATTCTTCCAGGGTCTTATCTTCTAAAAGCGCTATTCTTTTTTCTTTATTGTCAGCGTTTACTAAAATCTCTTTAAGCATTATATCGTTGTTTAATATCCAATTTGATTACACAGATTTTTTAAAAAGATTACACAGATGACAGCAAAGCTGTCATTGCGAGGCTGGCGGAAGCCAGCCGAAGCAATCTTCTTACGAGGAGACTTCACACTCCCCTTACGGAGAGGCTTTGCACTCTCAAAAAGAGATTGCCACGCCTCACCTTCGGTGAGGCTCGCAATGACGTTTCTGTGTAATCTGCTTTTATAATCTGTGTAATCATAATTTATTTTATTCTTCCAGCAGATCTTTTATCTCCGTTATCTCTTTTTTAATTTCCTCAAGCTTTTTTAACATCTCCATGTTTTCGCGGTGAAGAGTCCGGGTTGTATTCTGAAGCAGCCTTACGGTCATATGCGCCATATCTCCCTGATAGGATTCGAATTCGCTGGCGCTATCGAAATCCTGCTCAAATCCTGCCCGGACTATCCCGGTTCCGGCAACAATAATACAGAGCAGTAAGGCAAACGGGAATATTAATAAAGTTTTATTCATTTTAGACTCCTCCTACTTTTAAATCGTTAAATTGCTAAATTGATAAACTGCTAAATTGATAAACTGCATAACCACTTAGCCATTTAAGAATTTAGCAATTTAACAATCCCAGCCTATTTGTTCTTTTCTTCAGGAATAACCCGGGATACGGGTGGGATCGGTCCACCTACTCATTAACGATGTAACCGCCGGGCTTAACAATATGAGCGGTAATGAATATAAGCAGGTCTATCTTTTCAATATCTGTTGTCCGGCGCTGGAAAAAAAGACCGAGAAGAGGAATCTTCGACAAAAACGGAACACCGATTACACTGCTGGCTGTTACATCTTTCAACAACCCGCCGATCACAATGGTATCGCCGTCGTTAATCAAAAGCTGGGTCTCAGCCTCACGGGTTATAATAATGGGATACTGGGATATATCTTCCCCCTGGCTCTTTCCGGAGACCGTCGCAGTATAAGAGGTAACCGAAGGGTGAACAATCATATTGATTTGATTATTTTCACTAACCTGGGGAACCACATTCAGCTGAATCCCGATATCCTGATAATAATCCAAAGAAGTAGTCAATACCCCTTCTTCAACCTCACCTTTTAAGATAGGAAACTTCTCCCCGACCATTATGGTCGCTTCCTGATTATTTAATGTCATAATTCGCGGAGCAGAAAGAATATCAGCATCCACGTCTTCTTCCAGGGCGTGGAGAATAGCCCGGTAATCGGTCCCTAATATTTTTTGATACATCAAGGTAAACCCGCCGGTAAAACCGGTAGCAGCATCCCACATTCCGGTGATGTCGGCAGACCCCGGGTTAAAGCCAGACGGGGTTACCGATAGGGGATTTGATTTGGCAGTAAGCTGACCGCCGGTCTCGCCAAGAATCGGCGACCAGCCATCCTGTCCGCTTCCGAACTCCAATCCTAAGTCTTTTAGATAGTCATGCTTTACTTCTACTATTTTGGTCTCGATTAAAATCTGCCTGGGCCTCACGTCAATTTTAACGATTATTTCTTCAATTCTTTTCAAATAAGAAGGTATATCGCTTACTACCAATATCTGCGATCTTACCATCCTTTCGTCTTCTTCCCTTTCTCTTTTTGCAAACTCGTCGGCTCCGAATGTCCATCCCTTCTGGCCTTTTTCTTCTAAAACAGTTATCGTGCCCCGTGATGAAACCTGGTTCTCTAAAACCTTTTTAGCATCTCCGGCGTCTAAATACTTAAGCCTGAAGACCTTGGTTATTATCGCTTCCACCTTGGCCAGTTCCTGCGCTGCCTTTTTTTGGGCGGCTAATTTTTCAAGGGTAGAAACGGTAATTATACTGCCATCCTGCTCATAACCAAGATCATGGGTGGTCAGGATAACATCCAGCGCCTTATCCCATAGCACATTAATCAATCTTACGGTAACCGTTCCTTTTACTTCCGGGCCGGCTACGATATTTATCCCGCTTTTATAGGAAATGGCCCGCAAGACGTTACGGATATCGGCATCTTTAAAATCGATCGTAATATGTCCCGGAATCATCTTTTGTCCAGCCTCTGTTTCAATCTCAACATCCCGGCCCGCTGCTGAGGCAGCAGGGGTTGGGTCTTCCTGAGCCAGAAGGGGCTTTCCGATAAATCCGGCCAGTAGTAAGGCGACACCTATTAGGGCAATTTGAAATGCCGTTTTATTCATTATCTATTTCCTCCGTGATTAGACTAACGGTGTAATCTTCCTGATCCCTTGTAAAAATAACAGAACTCTTTTTTATTTTACTCAGCGTAAAACCGCCGATATTTTCTCCCTCTTTGATAATCTCGCCATTGATTATCGCCAAAGAACCTGCCGGGGGGTCAAAGATTACCCCTTCCAGATTCATTCCTTTAATGGATCTTACCTTCTGCGAAGTTAAAAATTCTACTCCTTCTCCTATTAACGGGATAAACGGATCGCGCTTGTCTTTACTGCCATACTGAAAAGCCCCTGTCTCGGCAGTGTAACCAAACTGGATTACCGGCAGCAATATCACTGTTAGGCACCAGGCACCAGACACCAGACACCAGACTTTTTTAAAAATTCTTTTATAAAAAATTCTGTCCATCATTTACTCTTTTACCAAAACAAAAGCGCTGACGATAATCCTGACCGTGTGCTTACCCGGATCCCGCGGATCAAAATTTACTTTTAGAGATTCTATTTTCATCAAACGGTCCGAACTTTCTATCTGGTTAATAAACCTGGCCAATTGGTGATAGCCGGATTTCATATCTATCTGTATTGGAATTTCATCATAAGCACTTTTTTTAGGATCATCCTTGGATTTTTCTAATTCTAATTCTTTAATCCCGATTATCTTGATCTGCTCCCGCGAGGCAAGCCCGGAAAGCTGGTTCAATATCGAGGCGATTTCCTTTTTGGCGGGCAGTCTTGTTTCATATTGCCCGACCTGCTCTTTTAACTCAGCGATCTCACTCTTAAACTTGCCGGTATTGGCTATAAGATCATCAGCTGCGATAATCTTTTTTCTAAGCACTGCTGTCTGCGTCAGAGCCGTGCCTAATGCAGCCACCTTCGGGGTTAAAAAGAAATAAAAATAACCCGCCAGGATGATAATCATAACCAGAAAAGACAGGATGAGAAGCTGACTTTTTTCCTTGCTCAGTTTAGTTATGTCTATTTTATTCATCTTTTTTTTCTTCTTTTTTAAATTGACAGGTCAGGCTAAACTGCATTGCTTCCACATCGCCAATTTTTATCCGGTGGATTGGCCCTAACTTTATACTTGCAAATTCGTTATAAAAAATGCTATCCTGTTTAAGATTCTTCATAAACAAAGTAACTAAATTAATCATTTCCTGCTTTTTATAAGGGATAGCCATGCCGTCCAGGGTTAGAAACCCCGAACTGCCTGTTTCTTTGAAAGAAATATCGGTCAACCATACCCCGTTGGGGATTAAATCGCTGATCAGGTTCAATTTTTCTGCCCAGAAAAACTTGCGCCTGGTCAGTTGATCGATTATCCGCTCTTTTGATCTGAACCGCTTAACTCCTGTTTGCAGTTTAAATGCCTTTTGTTTGGAAAGATTTTTCTGCTTTAGCTGGCCGCTCAACGTTTTAACCCGGCCTTGATAGTGACTGAGAACAGCCAGTAAAATAAAGCTTGATACAATTAAAATTACCACAATGCCTATTCCGACAGGCAAAAGGGGAATTTCGGGAATTTCTCTTTTTCTTTTTCGTAAGTTCTGGGGCAAAAGATTTATCTGGATCATGCTTTTCTCAACGCCAACCCAACAGCCACTGTTAATTTATCTGAGACAGCAGACAGCTTTTCCTTATCGAGACCGGGATCGATTTCCAGGCCTTCTACGGCATTCCAGGGCCTAATCTCCAATTTCAAACTTTCCTTTAGAGAATCTCTCAGGCCGGCGAGACCGGAGGATTCGCCGTTTAGAAAAACCCGGTCAATCCCTTTTTCAAACTGGCTTTCATAATAATCAAAAGAAAGGTGGATCTCACTCAGCAAATTTTCAACATTTAGGTTGTCTCCCCCGATCAGGATATCTCTGGTAAAACAGGAGGTATTGCCCTTTAATATATTTATGCTGGAAAGCTCTTTTCCCAAGTTAAGAAGGGCAATGGTCCCGGTAACCTGCCGGGGATTATTCGCCTGAAAGGCGTTTATTATTGCAAAGGAATCCACGTCGATCAGGGTAGCCCTAAGCCCTGCTTGTTCGATAAGGCTAATATGCTTATCAATCAAGTCCTTTTTAGCCGCTACCAAAAGCACCTTCATCTTGCCTTGAGAGCCCTTATCCAGAATCTGGCAGTCCAATACTACATCGTCAATATTAAAAGGGATATACTTCTCTGCCTCAAATTTAATAGCGCTGTTTAACTCATCCTTAGCCATCTGGGGAAACTCGATATATCTGACTATTACTTCCTGGCCGGCAACAGAGGTATTTACTTCCTTGGAAGTTATCCCGGCATTATCCATTGCCTTTTTAATGGCATCTCCTAAATCTGCTTTAGCTTTTGTATCTTTTAGCGGCTCAAAACCAAAATGCAAGAGATGGTATTTCTCATTCTTTCCAGCCATTTCAGCCACACTTATGCCGGAAGAGCTAATATTCAAGCCGACGTTCGCTTTTAACTTCTTTGACCTCAAAGGGTTGAACATAATTTAAATAACCTCTTATTGTTCATATAGTAATACCATTTCGCGATTTTGTCAAGCACAAAAGTGTAATTTGTTATTTAAAAATTAAAAGTGCACAGTTTTAGAGCGATTTAAGTTTTAAAAGTGCACACCTTAACCGAAATTAAAAATAATAACGCTAAAAAGGTCATTCTGAGGCCGAAGGCCGAAGAATCTCAG